>JALSTE010000239.1 GCA_026983855.1 Acidimicrobiia bacterium | reverse complement strand
GTGAGGGTGTCGGGGTCGGCGCCCCCCAGGGTGGTGGTGACGGCTCGGAGCCAGTTGTGGCGTTGGGGGCTCATGTGGTGCCCTCTGGGGGGTCGAGGGTGGTGGTGACGGCCCGGAGCCAGTTGTCGCGTCGGGAACTCACAGTGGCGTCCCCCCGGTGTCCATGGCGGCCAGTCCGGAGGTGTCGATGGCCAGGATCTTCACGTGGGCCCCGGTGGTGGGCAGGGCCGTGGCCACCCGCTCGGCGTCGGCCTCCCTCACCAGGGCGGCCATGGTGGGCCCCGAGCCGCTCAACCAGGCGGCCAGGGCCCCGGCCTCGTGGGCGGTGTCGATGGCGGCGGCGGTCTCGGGAACCAGGGGGAGACGGTAGGGCTGGTGGAGGCGATCGGCGGTGGCCCCGGCCAGGGCGTCGAAGTCGCCGCTCGTGAGTGCGGCCAGCAGCAGGGCCACCCTGCCGACGTTGAACACCGCGTCGGCGTGGGGGACCGATTCGGGCAGGGTGCCCCGGGAGGCCTTGGTGGACGTCTCCCTCTCGGGTATCCACACCACGACCCGCAGGCCCTCGGCCACCGGTACCCGGACCACCCGACCGGCGGAGGCCACCGTGAGCCCGCCGTACGTCGATGGGGCGGCGTTGTCGGGGTGCCCCTCCCTTTCGGCGGCCAGGGCGAATATGCGATCCCGGTCGGTGTCGACGTCGCCTCCGGCCTGGACCACGGCCAGGGCGAAACCCCCGACCTTGGCGGTGCCGGAGAAGCCCAGGCCCCTCCCGGGGGGGATGGAGGTCTTGATCCCCAGGGGTCCCACGCCCCCGCCGGCCCGGAAGGCCCGCACCGCCGGGTGGGTCTCGTCGGCCTCGGGCAGGGTGTGGGCCCCCAGCTCGAGTTCCATGGGCAGGTCCAGGGCCAGGCCCAGGGCGTCGAAGCCGGGACCCAGGTTGGCGCTGGAGGCGGGGACGGTGATCCTCATGGATCCATGTTCCCACGGGGCGATGCTTGACTCGAACTGTACAAACGTTCAGAATATTGAACATGCATACAGGACCTACGGGATCCGACGGCGAGCCCCCGGTCGACCTGACCGCCGCGGCCCGGATCCGCTCCACCGTGATGCGGCTCATCGGAGCCGGCGGGGAGGGTGCGGTGACGGTCCGGCGGGTGGCCACCGAGGCGGGGGTCTCGCCCTCACTGGTCATCTACCACTTCGGTTCCAAGGCCGGGCTGCTCGCCGAGGTGGAGACCCACGTGGCCCGTAGGGTGGCGGAGGCCCTGGCCCCGGTGGCGGAGGACTCCTCGGGACTGCTGTCGATCCGCGACGCCTGGATGGAACTGGCGGCCGAACCCGGCCTGGTGCCCTACCTGCGCCGGACCCTGACCGCGGGCGGCGAACTGGCGGTCTCGCTCTACGACTCACTCATGGCTGCCGCTCTCATCGGTCTGGAACGTCTGGAGGACGCCGGAGTCGTGAGCCCGGCCCCCGATCGGTCGATGAGGGCGGTTCTGCTGCTGGCCCTGGACCTGGGCATGGTGCTGCTGGCGGACCACGCCGAACGTCACGTGGGAGCGCCGTTACTGGCGGGGGAGGGACTCCGCCGGTGGGCCGACGCCGAGATGGACCTGCTGGCCCGGGGAATCCTGGATCCCGCCCTGGTCGGTGAGGAGCGGCCCACAGAGGGTCAATCGACCCGGGAGCATCCGGGCCACGGGACGCGCCGACACAGTGATCAAACACAGGAGGACCCCCGATGAGCATTCCCGGGCTCCACCCCCGTACCACCATCAACGCCTCGGGGTCCGAAGTAATGGTCCGTCTCGAGGGGGTGTCGCGGGTGTACGGCCGGGGGGAGGTGGCGGTGAGGGCCCTCGACGGCATCGACCTGGAGATACCGAGGGGCCAGTTCGTGGCCCTGTTGGGCCCCTCCGGTTCGGGAAAGACCACCCTGCTGAACCTCATCGGGGGAATCGACACCGCCACCGGGGGTCACCTGAGGGTGGATGGGGTGAACCTGGTGGGCCTGGACCGATCGGGGAGGACCGATTTTCGTCGGGATCACATCGGATTCGTCTTCCAGTTCTTCAACCTCATTCCGACCCTCACCGCGGTGGAGAACGTGGAGCTGATCGCCGCCCTGACCGGTGGACGCACCGAGGAGGCGGCCCGGGCCCTGGAGGCCGTGGGTCTGGCCGGTGAGCTGGACCGTTTTCCCTCCCAGCTCTCGGGCGGGCAGCAGCAGAGGGTGGCCATCGCCCGGGCCCTGGCCAAGGATGCGCCGGTACTGCTGTGCGACGAACCGACGGGGGCCCTCGACCGCCACACCGGCGCCCAGGTGCTCGAACTGCTGGAGAGGGTCAACCGGGACCGGGGCCGAACGGTGATCATGGTCACCCACGACCCCGAGGCGGCCCGGGTCGCCGACCGCGTCATCCATCTCGTGGACGGTCACATTCACAGCGACACCGCCAATCGGGCCGAAGCGCCCGTCGACCCTGACGAAGAGGCGAGGCCACACCCGGGTGGCGCTGCCGGGGGTTCGGGGGAGCCCGGCGTGGGGGAGGGGACCCAGAGGTGATCCCCGGTCGATCCCCCCGGTCCCGAAGGTTGATGGGGCGCATGAGGCGGCGGGACATGGGTCACCGCCGGGGCCAGATCATCGCCGTGGCCGTCACGGTCCTTCTGGGGGTGACCCTCTACGTGGCGTCCTACAACTCCTACCTGGGCCTCAACGGTTCCTACCAGCGGACCTACGACGAGCTGAACTTCGCCGACGTGTGGATCAGCGGGGGCGACACCCCGACCATCCTGTCATCGGTCGACGCCCTGGACGGAGTGGAGACCGACACCCGGTTGCAGGGCCAGGTACCGGTGCGGACCGGGGGCCGTCACAAGCTGACCGGGCGACTCGTGGGCCTGCCGGAGGGAGGCCAACCATCGGTGAACCGCCTCCAGGTCATCGACGGAGAGCTGCCCGGCCGCGGGGGCGGGTCCCCGGCGGTGGCCATGGAGCGCCACGGATTCGATCACTTCGGGCTGGATCCCGGCGACACCATCGAGGTGTTCAACTCCGGGGGGTGGGTACCGGCGAGTGTCACCGGGTCCGTGTTCTCCCCCGAGTACCTGTGGTTGGCGGCCGACCGGTCCAACTTCCTGACCCTGCCCGACGACTTCGCCGTGATCTACACCGACGAGGACACGGTCCGCCTCCTGGACCCCACCGCCCC
>JALSTE010000238.1 GCA_026983855.1 Acidimicrobiia bacterium | reverse complement strand
ACGTGCCAACGCCACGGAAGGTCGGTCCCCGCCCTGATCCCCACCCGGGTGGTCACGACCGGATCCACGGGAGGGGGCGTACCGTCCGCACCGATGTACACCGGCGAGTCGGACCGGGTGAGGTCCAGCCCGTCACCGGCGGCGTCGATACCGAACGCCTGGCAGAGCTTGGCCGGACCGTTGGTCAGGTCCACCGACCGGGACGCCCGGGGGCGGCGCTGCCCCAGAACCTCCTCCTCGGCCGGACCCCAGAAACCGCCCGGTGGGGCCAGAGCCCGGATCAGGACCGCCGCCCCCACACCCTCGGGTCCGCACACCGCGTTGGCGCACCAGTGCATCCCATAGGTGAAGTAGACGTAGAGCGTTCCGGGGGGCCCGAACATCGAACGGTTGCGCCGGGTGGGGCCCCGGTGGGCGTGGGAGGCGGGGTCCTCCTCCCCGCCGTAGGCCTCGACCTCGACGATCCGTCCGGCCAGTGTCGGGAACTCCCCGGTGGCCACCACCAGGAGCTTGTTCAACAGCTCGGGAGCCACCTCGGTGACCGGACGGTCGTAGAAGTCCGCTCCGAGGGGCGGGCCCGGATCGGGTCTCAATCCCCGGGGCATCAGTCCCCGGTCGGGGCCCAACGGGCCCGGTCGGCCTCGATCCTCCGACGGAACCCCTCGAGTTGATCAGCCACGGGCCCGGGACCACCACCACCCGGAGTGGACCGACCGCGAACCGAGGCCCCCGGCTCGAGTCGGCGGGCGGCCTCGGGACCCAGACGGGGATCGGCCGCCACCAGCTCGACCAGCGGCGCCTCCCCCGCCAGGGCCCGACGCACCAACTCACCCACCACGGCGTGGGCGTCACGGAACGGCATTCCCCCGAGCACCAGGTGGTCGGCCAGGTCGGTGGCGGCGGCGTAGGGGGAATCGGCCTGGGACCTCATACGGTCGGCGTGGAAGGTCAGGGTGTCGAGCATGCCGTCGAGGGCCAGGATCACCAGCCGCACCGTGTCCAAGGAGTCGAACAGCGGTTCCTTGTCCTCCTGGATGTCCTTGTTGTACGTGAGGGGCAGACCCTTGAGGGTGGCCAGCAGACCGGTGAGGTTGCCGATGAGGCGCCCGGCCTTGCCCCGGGCCAACTCGGCGATGTCGGGGTTCTTCTTCTGGGGCATCATCGAGGACCCGGTGGAAAAGGCGTCGTCGAGCCCCACGAAACCGAACTCCGCCGTGGACCACAGCACCAGTTCCTCCCCCACGCGGGACAGGTGGACACCGGTGAGGGCCAGGCAGTAGAGCGAATCGGCCACGAAATCCCGGTCGGAGACGGCGTCGAGGGAATTGGTGAACGTGGATGAGAAGCCCAGCTCCCCGGCCACGAACTCGGGGTCGAGGGGGAGGGATGATCCGGCCAGGGCCCCCGCCCCCAGCACCGACACGTCGGCCCGTCGCAGGGTCCCCGCCATGCGGTCCAGGTCCCGGGCCAGGGCCCACCCGTGGGCCAGCAGGTGGTGGGCCAGCATCACCGGTTGGGCCTGTTGCATGTGGGTGTAGCCCGGCAGGTAGATGTCCTCCTCCATGGCCTCGGCGGCCCGCCGGGCCAGGGTCTCCTGCAGGGAGATCACCAGACGGGCCACCTCGGAGAGCTCCCGCCGGACCACCAGGCGCACGTCGGTGGCCACCTGGTCGTTGCGGCTGCGACCGGTGTGCAGCCGGGCCCCGGCCGGGCCCGCCAGCTCGGTCACCCGCCGTTCGACCGCGGTGTGGATGTCCTCGTCGCTGGGAACGAACCCGAAGCGCCCCGAGGCCAGTTCCTCCTCCACCCGGTCCAGGGCGGCCAGGATGGCGGACAGGTCGTCGCCGGAGATCAGACCCACCCGTTCCAGACCCCGGACGTGGGCCCGGGAGCCCGCTATGTCCTCCCTGAACATGCGACGATCGAAGGGCAGGCTGTCGTTGAGGGCCTGCAGGGCCTCGGCCGGACCCCCCTCGAACCTCCCGTGCCAGAGAGTGGCCATCAGCCGAGGGGCCCGCGGCGACGGGCCAGGTTGCGCAGACGCAGGGCGTTGAGCTTGATGAAGCCCTCGGCGTCGGCCTGGTCGTAGGCCCCCTCGTCGTCCTCGAACGTGGCCACCGCCTCGTCGAAGAGCGATTCTTCGGAACGCCGTCCCACCACGTCCACGTTCCCCTTGTAGAGCTTGAGTCGGACGTCACCGTTCACGTGGGTCTGGCTGTGGTCGATGGCCGTCTGGAGCATGTGGCGCTCGGGGCTCCACCAGTAGCCGTTGTAGATCAGCGAGGCGTAGCGGGCCATGAGATCGTCCTTGAGGTGGGCGACCTCGCGATCGAGGGTGATGGACTCGATGGCCCGGTGGGCCCGCAGCATGATCGTTCCACCGGGCGTCTCGTAGGCCCCGCGGGACTTCATCCCGACGTAGCGGTTCTCCACGATGTCGAGGCGCCCGATCCCGTTGGCCCCACCGACCCGGTTCAGTTCGGTGAGCACCGCGGCGGGACTCATCTCCACCCCGTCGATGGCCACGATGTCGCCGTTGCGGTAGGTCAGTTCGATGTAGGTGGCCTCGTTGGGGGCGTGCTCGGGACTCACCGACCAACGCCACATCTCCGCCGCCGGTTCGGTCCACGGGTCCTCCAGCGGCCCTCCCTCATAGGAGATGTGGAGGAGGTTGGCGTCCATGGAGTAGGGCGACTTGGTGCCCCGCTTCATCTCTATGGGGATCCCGTGGGCGGCGGCGTAGTCGAGCAGCTTCTGACGACTCAGGAGATCCCATTCCCGCCAGGGGGCGATCACCTTGATGTCGGGAGCCAGGGCGTAGGCCCCCAGTTCGAACCGGACCTGGTCGTTGCCCTTGCCCGTGGCCCCGTGGGATATGGCGTCGGCCCCCACCTCGGCCGCGATCTCCACCAGCCGCTTGGCGATCAGGGGGCGGGCGATGGAGGTGCCCAGCAGGTACTCACCCTCGTACACGGTGTTGGCCCGGAACATCGGGAACACGTAATCGGCCACGAACTCCTCACGGAGATCCTCGATGAATATGTCGGCGGCACCCATGGCCTCGGCCTTGGCCCGGGCCGGTTCCACCTCCTCACCCTGTCCGATGTCGGCGGTGAAGGTCACCACCTCACAGTCGTGGGTCTCCTGCAGCCACTTCAGGATCACGGAGGTGTCGAGCCCCCCCGAATAAGCCAGTACGACCTTGTCAGTCATTGTCACT
>JALSTE010000237.1 GCA_026983855.1 Acidimicrobiia bacterium | reverse complement strand
GTCGGCTTCATCGTGGTGCACGTGGTCCTGGCCCTGGTGTCGGTGGCCTTCGCGGTGGCGGCCCTGGTGGTGGTGAGCCGGGTACGCCGGCGCAACCCCGATCGCCACACCGAGGAACTGGCCTCCAGCGGTTGAGTGGTGCTGGTGGGGGTGTGGCCTCCCGCGGTTGAGTGGTGTTGGTGGGGGTGTCGGCCGGTGGGGGGTCGGGGGTGGCTGAGCCGCTACGCTGCGGATCATGGGACAGCCGGTACTGGTAAAAGAGGTCGAGTCAGCGAGCCATCCGGGCTCCTTCCGCTACGAGACGAACCGCCCTCTCACGGGTATGGGTCACCGGAGCTTCTCCAGCGCCGAGGCCGCCACCGACCCCGATGATCCCGCCGATGAGCTGGCCCGCCGCCTGTTCGCCCTACCCGGTGTCGAGCACGTGCACGTCTACGGCAACGTGATCACCGTCGACATGCACAAGGGGTTCCGCCCCGAGGGGGTGGCCGAGACCATCGAGAGGCTCTTCAGCCACTACTGAGCCCCACCCTCCGCTCGCCCCCGACCCGCTCTCTCCCCACCCCCTCTGATCTATGCCCGTCGAGTGGTCGTCAGACGACCACCAGACGGGTATAGATCGTGGTGGGGGGTGGATGGGGGTGGGGGTGGGGGGTGGAAAAGCGAACATGTGTTCGATAGCGTTCGAACGTGGCTTCCCCCCCGACCCATGCCATCGACCTGTCACTGGTGGCCCCGGTCACCCTGTCGGGGGAGCGTCTGCTGCCGGTCCCCGAGGGGTTGGCCCGCCTGTTCCCCCGGGGTGGGATGCAGAGGGGCACCACCGTGGCGGTGGAGGGCGGCCCCGGAGCGGTGTCGGTGGCCCTGGCCCTGGTGGGGGAGGCGGTCGCGAGGGGCTCGTGGCTGGCGGTGGTGGGGCTCGGCGGCCTGGGGCTGCCGGCGGCCTCGGAGTTGGGGGTGGATCTGACCCGGGTGGCCCTGGTCGACGACCCCGGTGGGGAGGCGGCCCCGGTCCTGGCCGCCCTCACCGGGGCCTTCGACCTGGTTCTGATTCCCGCCACGATGGGTCTGGGGACGGGTGACTCCCGCCGTCTGAAGGCCCGGATGAGGGAGAGGGGCACCACGGTCGTGAGGGTGAGACCCCCCGGGCGCAACCGACGGGCCCCCCGCCGCGGTGGGTTGTCCCCCGATCTCACCCTGGAGGTGACCGGGTCCCGCTGGACCGGTCTGGGGCGGGGATGGGGTCGGTTGGATCAGCGTCGGGTGGGGGTGGAGAGTTGGGGTCGGGGTAACGCCGCCCGGCCGGCGAGGGTGGAGATCTGGCTCCCCGGTCCCGGGGGCTCCCCGGTCCCGGTCGATTCGGTGGGCCCGCCGGAGTCCGTCGATCCGCTGGGGTCGGAGGGGCCCGAACCCCCACGGCTGCGGGCGGTTCCCCTCCGGTGAGCGTCCGCACCCTGGTGGTGGGGATACCCCACTGGCCCTTGCTGGCCGCCGGGGTGGACCTGGCCACCCCCGCCGCGGTGTTCCGGGCCAATCGGGTCGTGGCCGTGACCCCCGCGGCCATGGCCCATCGGGTGGAGGTCGGTATGAGGCGGCGTCGGGCCCAGGGGCTTTGCCCCACCCTCGAGGTCCTCGACCACGATCCCGATCGTGACGCCCGGGCCTTCGAGGAGATCCTGGTGGCCCTGGAGCACTTCACCCCCCGGCTGGAGGTCCTGGCCGCGGGGCTGTGTTCGTTCCCCACCCGGGGTCCCTCCCGCTATTTCGGGGGTGACGTGTCCCTGGCCGAACAGGTCCGGAGCCGGGCCGGTGCCGCGGTGGCCGGGGGTTTCGACCTCACCGGGGTGGGGGTCGCCGACGGGCTCTTCGCGGCGGTGATGGCGGCCGGGGTCGGGCCCACCGGAATCGGGCCCACCGGGAAGGGGGTCACCGTCGTTCCCCCCGGGGGGTCGGCCACCTTCCTGGCCTCCATGGGGGTGGGGACCCTGATCGGGGACACCGTGCCCCTCGGCGATCCCACCTCCCTGGTCGACCTGTTGATGCGCCTGGGGATCCGCACCCTGGGGGACCTGGCCTCGCTGCCCGTGGCCGACCTGCTGGCCCGGTTCGGTCCCGACGGTCTCCGGGCCCACCGTCTGGCCCGGGGCCTCGACGACCGGCCTCCCGACACCCGCCCCGTCCCCCCCGAGTGGAACGTGCGGTCGTCCGTGGACCCCCCGGCCCAGCGGGTGGACGTGGTGGCCTTCGTGGCCAAGTCCCTCGCCGACGAGCTGCACGCCCGGCTGGGGGCCGAGGGGGTGGCCTGCACCCGTCTGACGGTCCGGGCCGAGACCGAGCACGGTGAGACCCACAGCCGCACCTGGCGCCATGAGGGTTCCCTCTCACCCCTCGACATCGCCGACCGGGTGCGCTGGCAGATGGACGGGTGGCTGCACTCCCGTCAGGCCCCCACGGCCGGTATCAGCCTGCTCACCCTGATTCCCGAGGAGGTGGTGGCCGATGAGGGACGCCAGCTCGGCTTCTGGGGCGGGCAGACCGGCGAGGCGACCCGGGCGGCCCGGGCCCTGGCCCGGGTGCAGACCATCCTGGGAACCGGTTCGGTGTCCGTGCCCGAGATCAGGGGGGGTCGGAATCCCGCTGAGCAGGTGGGGACGGTGCCCCTGACCCTGGTGGACGTGACCGATCCCGAACGTCGGGTCACCGCTCCGGGGGTGGGGGAGATCCCCTGGCCGGGGCGGATCCCGGGACCCTCCCCGACCCTGGTCCGGGATCCCGGATCCGAGGTGGAGGTGATCGACGCCGGGGGGAGGCCGGTGACCGTCGACGGGCGGGGGATGGTCTCGGCTCCCCCGGCGGCGGTCCGGGTGGGGGGAGAGGCGGGCCGGTCACGGGAGATCACCGAGTGGGCCGGGCCCTGGCCGGTGGACGAACGCTGGTGGGACCCGTCCCGGCACCGGCGTCGGGCCCGGTTCCAGGCGGTGCTGGATGACGGTTCGGCCCACCTGATCAGCATCGAGCGGGGTGTGTGGCGGGTCGAGGCCACCTACGACTGAGCCTCCCCGCCCGATCCGCCCAGATCTCCCCCGATCCGTGAGATGGGGGTTCGCCGGGTGGTCTCCCGTACTCACAGATGGGGGTGGGGGGATGGCGAGGGGTGGGGGGGTCAGGTCAGGGCGTCGGTCAGGGTCCTGAGTACCGCGGCGGGGTCCGGGTGGTCGGGGTC
>JALSTE010000236.1 GCA_026983855.1 Acidimicrobiia bacterium | reverse complement strand
AGACTCCGTTCGTGGAATTCGTCGAAGACGACCAGCCGCACCCCCTCGAGATCGGGACTGCGTTGAAGCCGACGGAGGAGGACACCCTCGGTGACGACCTCCAGTGACGTCCGGGGGCCGACCCGGTGATCGTTGCGAACCCGGTAGCCGATCAGGTCACCGACCCGGCTCCCGGTGAGTCCGGCCATGCGATTGGCCGCGGCCCGGGCCGCCACCCTGCGGGGCTCGGTCATGATCAGCCCGGCGCCGGCGAGGAACCCCGACTCCAGTACCAGGGGGGGAACGGTGGTGGTCTTGCCCGATCCCGGCGGGGCCACGAGCACGACCACCGGGTGGTCGCGGAGCTTCGCGGTCAGCTCGGGGACCACGTCCTCGACCGGAAGACCGGTGGGTCGGTAGTGATGCTGCATGGGGGTCATTCGCCTCGGGTCAGCCCACCGGACCAATTGACTGGCCACCCGCTTCCGGGTGGTGGAGACTCACGCCCCGTGAAAGGTATCGCCCCCCACCGCAACCCGGGTTCCGAGCCCCGGTGACCGGATCGGAGCCGTTGCTCGCCGCGCTCATCGTGATGGTGGCGGCCACCGTGCAGGCCACGGTGGGATTCGGTCTGGCCCTGATCTCGGTACCGCTGCTGACACTGGTCAACCCCGACCTGGTGCCGGCCCCGCTGATGATCTGCGCCGTGGTGCTCTCGCTGCTGATCGGTCGCCGGGAGGTGAGCGACACGGACTGGCGGGCGGTGGGGCTGTTCATCGCCGGCCGGGTGCCGGGTGCCGTCCTGGCCGGTTTCATCCTCACGATCGTGGCCCGGGAGAGGTTGGCGGTCATCTTCGCTCTGGCGGTGATCGTGGCGGTGGTCCTCAGCGCCTCGGGGATCAAGGCCCACCCCACGGTCCCGAACTTCATCCTGGCCGGCTCGTTCTCGGGTCTGATGTCGACGATCACGGGAATCGGTGGCCCACCCATTGCCCTGGTGCTCCAGGACGAGGATCCCTCACGGCTCCGTTCAACCCTGGCCTGGTACTTCGCCAGCGGCAGTGTCGTCTCGCTCACCGTGTTGGCCCGGGTGGGTCGCCTCGGGGACCGGGAGCTCCGCTTCGCGGCGGCGATGCTGCCCGGGGCCCTGGTGGGATTCCTCCTGTCCCGGTTCACCCGTCCCCTGGCGGAGCATCCCGGTGTGGTGCGGACGGGGGTCTGGGCGATCAGCGTGGGGGCTTCGATCACGATTCTGTTGCGTGAGCTCCTGTGAATCGGGGCCGGGGGTCTCGGTTCCCGGTCTCGCTTGGAGTTCTCCCGCGTTGACGGGCACCGGGTCTGAGGCGATGTTGGTCGTCCCGGCAAGGAGGTCCCGGTGTCCCGGTCCGTACTCACCTGGGTTTCGTGACCTGCGGGCGAGTGATCTCGCCGAACGTTTCGTCCCGTCCGTACCCACTTGGGTTTCGTGACCTGCGGGCGAGTGATCTCGCCGAACGTTTCGCCCCGTGAGCACCCACCTGGGTTTCGTGGGTGCGATGTCGGGTTGGCTCCACCGAGGGTGTGGCCGACGACCGAGATCGCGGCCGATCCCGGGATCTCCGTCGGCTGTCTGTCCGACGGGGCCGTACCCGCCGATCCTGCCCGGGGTCGGGGAACCCACCGTGTCACCACGGCCGCATCGTGGGTGCGGTGTGGCGCCGCCCCACGGATCGCGATGCTCGTCGTGGGTGTCCGCAAACCGGCCCGCCGACGCCGACCCGGTCGGCTCGATGGGTTCAGTTGGCGACTGTTCACGGGCACGTCACCGAGGGGTTGACGAGGTTGCTCGACGGTCCCACCCTGGGGCAGACATGTGATCGCCGCCCGATGCGTTGGTGGCACCCTGTCCAAATCGGAGGCTAACTACCGTCCATTTGGTAGTCTCCATGAGTGGAGTATCTGCCGAGGATCGTAGATGACGAGTTCGGAGAGCTCCTCTCCGGGCTATCTGCGGTGGCGCTGGAGGGGCCCAAGGCGGTTGGAAAAACCGAAACGGCGCTCCGACGGGCTGCCACGATCCACCGTCTGGACGACCCCGGCCAGCTTGAGATCCTTCGCGCCGCACCGGATCGACTGCTCACCGGGGACACACCCATACTGATCGACGAGTGGCAGCGCCTCCCATCGTCGTGGGATGTGGTTCGTCGCGCCGTCGACGCCGACCCGGCGCCGGCGCGGTTCGTGCTCACCGGTTCCGCCACTCCGTCCGACGCCCCAACGCACAGCGGGGCCGGCCGAATCGTCACAATCCGAATGCGCCCGATGTCGCTCGCCGAACGCAAGCTCGAACAACCCACCGTCAGACTCGCAGATCTACTCACGGGACGACGTCAGCCGATTTCCGGCTCATCGGGCCTCAGCCTCGACGATTACGCCCGGGAGATCGTCACCTCCGGATTTCCTGCGATCCGCCAACTGTCGGGACGGGTTCTGCGATCGCAACTCGACGGCTACCTCGACCGCATCGTCGAGCGAGACTTCATCGAAGCCGGACACCGAATCCGCAACGAGCGAGCCCTCCGCCGATGGCTCGCCGCATACGCTGCCGCCTCATCGACCACCGCCTCATATGAGGCCATACGAGATGCCGCCTCGGCAGGCCAGAACGACAAACCAGCGAAATCCACCACCGGCCCCTACCGCGCGACCCTCGAACAACTGTGGATGATCGACGAGGTACCCGCGTGGACCCCCTCACGCAACCGACTCCGCCGACTCGGTGCCTCGCCGGTCCACCAACTCGCCGACCCCGCACTCGCCGCCCGCATCCTCGGTGTCGACGGCGAAGCGCTCCTGGACAACAAGCCCACCGGGCCACCAGTACCCCGAGACGGAACTCTGCTGGGCGCACTGTTCGAATCGCTCGTCACCCTGTCGGCACGGACCTACGCCCAAGCCAATGAAGCCCGCGTCAGCCACCTACGTACCCGCGGCGGAGAACACGAAGTCGACCTCATCATCGAAAGAGGAGACGGCCGCGTCGTCGCCCTCGAGGTCAAACTCGCCGCCACCGTCGGAGAGGAGGACACCCGGCATCTCAGATGGCTGGCCAACACCATCGGCGACGATCTTCTCGATGCCGCCATCATCACCACCGGCACCGAGGCCTACCGTCGCTCCGACGGTATCGCCGTCATCCCCGCCGCCCTGCTCACCGTCTGATGCCACGAGTACACGTCAGCCAATTCGGATCAGCCCTGGAGCTCTCGG
>JALSTE010000235.1 GCA_026983855.1 Acidimicrobiia bacterium | reverse complement strand
TCCTCAAGCAGGCCGATGTGCTCATGGCCCACCATCTCATCCCCAGCGAGATGGCGCCGGGGTCGCTCGAGGCGGATCTGGACCGGTACCTGCCCTACACCGCCCACGGCAGTTCGCTCTCCCCCGCCGTACACGCCTCCCTCCTCGCCCGCGCCGGCCGGACCGCCGAGGCCCTGGGACTCCTGACCACCGCGGCCCGCTTGGATCTGGACGACATCACCGGCACCACATCGGGTGGTCTCCACACCGCGACCATGGGTGGGCTCCTCCAGGCCCTCCTCACGGGATTTCTGGGGGTTGAGCCCCGCGGCACGGGACTCGGGGTGGATCCCCGGGTCCCAGCTGAGTGGCGGAGTCTGTCGGTCCGGTTTCGCTTCCGAGCCCGGCACCTGGTTCTGACGGCGACCGACACCCGGTTGACGACCGAACTGCTGAGGGGTGATCCGCTGGAGATCACCGTTGGGGCGAACCCCCGCCCCGACGGCCGCTTCACACTGTCCCCCGGGCGGGTTCAGGAGCTGGAATGGGTGGACGGCACATGGGAGATGAGGCGATGACGACCGGCAAACGGGTTCTGGCGTGTGTCGACGGCGGCCCCACGACCGGTCGGGTCCTCACCGCCGGGAGGGCCGCGGCCCGACTGCTGGGGACCGGGTTCGACCCGGTGATGGTGGTTGAGCCCGACGGGCCCAATCCGCCACCGGGGATCCGCACCGTGGAGCTGCCCGCGGCCGCGAACGCCTCAGTGCCGGAGGTGCTGCTCGGTCTGGTGTCCGAACCCGACGTGATCCTCGCCGTGGTGGGGGTCAGGGCCACCGAGGTCGGGGCCCGGCCCGCCGGCCATGTCGCCCTGGCCCTGCTCGAGGGATCCGACAAGCCGATCCTGGCCGTGCCACCACGGGCCCGGGTCGAGATCACCGACACTCCCCGGGTGCTCCTCCCCCTCGACGGGGACGAGGGCAGCGCCGCCGGCCTGGATCCCGTACTTCGGACCCTCGACCGGATCGGGGGACGTACCCGGGTGCTGCACGTCCTGGTGACCCCGACCGTGCCCCCGATGAGCGACTCCCCCTACGACCTCGAGTCCTGGGGTCGTGAGTTCGCCGACCGCCGGGGACTGTCCGGTGCCGAGGTGAACGTCCGCACCGGTGATCCCGCCGCGGAGATCCTGTCGGCCGTCATCTCCCCCGACGGCGAGGACCGGGTCGACCTCATCGCCATCGCCTGGGGATGTGATCTGTCCCCCGGGCGGGCCGAGGTGGTGCGGAGACTGCTGAGCGCCTCACCCATTCCGGTGCTCCTGGTGCCGGCCTCGGGGGACTGAGCCGACAGGAGGGTCCCCGATTCGACTACAGACCCGGCTTCCAGATCATCAGATACAGGGCGACCACCAACAGACCGTTCAGGATCCAGAACCCGACTACAGACCCGGCTTCCAGATCATCAGGTACAGGGCGACCACCAACAGACCGTTCAGGATCCAGGTGCCGGTGGTGGCCCGGCGCAGAACGGCCTCGGACTCGCCGGCGGATCCACCGGTGACCATCATGTCGCGGACCATCTTGCGGGCGGGTCTGATCATGCCGTGGTACACGCCGATGATCGCCACGTAGACCACGAACGAGGCACTGACCCACATGTCGCCCATGGAGAAGAAATCGTCGCTCAGAACGATCAGGGCGATTCCGAGAAAGGGCAGCACGTAGAGGGCCCTGATCGGAACGCTCGAACCCGACCTCAGCTCGGCGTCGAGGATCGCGGCCCCGGCCTGACCCCCCTGACGCCGGGCGACGGTGTCGTGGGCCCAGCCCATCGCCAATCCGCCCACACCGATGATGGCGGTGAGGATGTGCAGAAGCAGTACGAACTTGTAGGCACCGTCGCCTACGGCAGCGATGATCATGGGTGGTGGCTCCTATCCGGGGGGAACCCGCACGATATCGGACCGACGGCTCAGATCGAGTCCAGGGCCTGACCCAGATCGGCCACCAGATCGGCGGCGGTCTCCACCCCCACGGACAGCCGAACCAGATCGTCCGGCACCTCCAGGGGCGAACCGGCCGCCGAGGCGTGGGTCATGGCCGCCGGGTGCTCGATGAGCGACTCCACCGCCCCCAGCGACTCCGCCAGGGTGAACAGCTCGGTACGGGTCACGAGGTCCAGCGCCGCCGCCCGACCGCCCCTCAGCCGGAACGAGACCATGCCCCCGAACCCCGACATCTGCCTGAGCGCCACATCGTGTCCGGGGTGGGACTCCAGACCCGGGTAGAGCACCTCGGAGACCGCCGGGTGGGACACCAGCAACTCGACCACGGCGGCGGCGTTCTCGCAGTGGCGGTCCATCCGCAGGGCCAGGGTCTTCAACCCCCGCAACGACAGGTAGCAGTCGAACGGGGAGGGAACGGCCCCCACGGAGTTCTGGACGAAGGCCAGGCGCTCGGCCAGATCGGCGTCGGAGGTGGCGACGAAACCACCCACCACGTCGCTGTGTCCACCCACGTACTTCGTGGTGGAGTGCACGACGATGTCGGCCCCCAGGGAGAGAGGCTGCTGGAGGTAGGGGGTGGCGAAGGTGTTGTCCACCACGCAGAGCCCACCCTGACCGTGGGCGGCGGCGGCCACCGCCTCGATGTCGACGACGGTGAGGAGGGGATTGGTCGGGGTCTCCATCCACACCAGCCGGGTCCGGGGCCGCCAGTGCTCCTTGACCTGGTCGGGGTCGGTGAGGTCCACCGCCGTCCACTCCACGCCCATCGGGGCGAACACCTTGCTGATGATCCGGAAGGTGCCCCCGTAGGCGTCGTTACCCAACAGGATGTGATCCCCCGGCAGCAGGGCCCGCAGCACCGCGTCCTCCGCCGCCATCCCACTGGCGAACGCCAGTCCGTGGCGGGCCCCCTCCAGGGACGCCAGGCAGGTCTCATAGGCGGCCCGGGTGGGGTTACCCGTCCGGGAGTACTCATAGCCCCGGGTCACCCCGACCTCGGCCTGGGCGAAGGTCGTGGCCAGACTTATCGGGGTGACGACCGCCCCGGTGGTCGGGGAATGGGGCTGGCCGGCCCTGACGGCCCGGGTCTCGAATCCAACCCGTTCCGGATCGGTGAAGTCAATGCTCTCGTCGCTCATTTCAATCCGTTCTGACTTACTCGTGCTCTGGTGCTGTGGCGCTCTGATTCGGTTACCAGCCGGGGGGCCGAACCCGGAGGTGACTTCTCGGGCCGGACCGGTCACCCCGGTGCGGCCCCCGG
>JALSTE010000234.1 GCA_026983855.1 Acidimicrobiia bacterium | reverse complement strand
GGGGGGCAATCTCTTCCACTGGTTGAGGACGCTCTACCCCAAGTGGGCCCGCCTGGACGAGGAGGCCGTCTACCTGTCCACCTGGATCGGTCTGGCCGAGCTGGCCCTGGGGGGTTGCACCACCACTTCTGATCATCTCTACGTTCACCCCCGGGGCGGTGGTGACCTCCTGGGGGCCGAGATCAGCGCCGCCCGGGAGATCGGGTTCCGTTTCCATCCCACCCGGGGCTCGATGAGCCTGTCGGAGAAGGACGGCGGCCTGCCCCCCGACTCGGTGGTCCAGGACGACGACACCATCCTGGCCCAGTCGGAGGAGGCGGTGCGGCGGCACCACGACCCCTCCCACGGGGCCATGGTCCGGATCGCCCTGGCCCCCTGTTCCCCGTTCTCGGTCACCCCCGAGCTGATGTCACGAACGGCCGAGCTGGCGGAACGCCTCGACGTCCGCCTCCACACCCACCTGGCCGAGGACACCGACGAGGACGCCTTCTGCCTGGAGATGTTCGGTCGTCGCCCCATCGAGCACTTCGAGGATGTCGGGTGGGGGTCCGACCGTTCCTGGGTGGCCCACTGCGTACAGCCCAATCACGACGAGATCCTCCGGTTGGGGGGATGGGGCACCGGTGTGGCCCACTGTCCGAGTTCGAACATGATCCTGGGTACCGGCCTGGCTCCGGTGAGGGATCTCCGGGCGGCGGGGGTTCCCGTGGGTCTGGGTTGCGACGGTTCGGCCTCGGCCGACTCGGCCTCGCTGTGGACCGAGGCCCGCAACGCCATGTTGTCGGGTCGTCTACGCGGATTCTACGACGGCAGCCGCTCCCTGCTCACCGCCCGCGACGCCCTGGAGATGGCCACGAGGGGGGGAGCGGGATGTCTCGGGCGCGAGGGGGAGATCGGCCAGCTCAGCCCGGGGGCGGTGGGCGACGTGGTCCTGTGGAGTCTGAATGGACCGGCGTTCGCCGGGGCCCTGTCGGATCCGATCGAGGCCTGGCTGAGGTGCGGTCCCCTGGGCGCCGACACCACGATCGTGGCCGGGGAGATACTGGTGGAGGGAGGACGGTTCCTGCACCCGGGGCTGGAATCGAAACTCCGTGAACACCGGATCGCGGCCGAGAGGATGCAGGCATGAATCCGTACCTGACGAGACAGGGGGCGGGACCGTCAGCGGGGGAGGCCGATGATGAGTGAGAAGTGCCGGGTTCCCGACTGCCCGGCGAGGGTCGGGGCGCACCCCCTGCTGGTGGCCCTGGAGCCCGTGGCCGACGCCATGGGAGCGACCCTCGTGGATCCCGACGAGATGTGCATGGGTGACATCGCCCTGGAGTGGGACGGCGAGATCGTGGGGGGGTTCCGTCAGGCTGGACTGCAGTACGCCCTGGATCGTCTCCTGGCGATGGCCGAGGCCGATCTGGGGGTCCCCCTGGACCAACTCCCCCGGGAGATGAAGCAGTCGGTGGTGGCCCGACTCGACGCCCAGGGGGCCTTCGTGATCCGTAGGGCGGTGGAGGAGGTGGCCGACCGTATGGGCGTCTCCCGTTTCACCATCTACAACTACCTGAACGCCAGGGACTCCGATTCCGGAAACACGTCTTGATCCCCGAGGCCCTCTCCCTGGAACTGACCGTCGAACCCTTCGTGGCCGGTCATCCCGGCCGCCACGTGGAGGCAGTCCTGGACACGGCCCGGGCCGCCGGTCTCGAGGCCGACTTCGGCCCGTTCGGGACCGTTCTCACCGGGGCGTCGGCGGCCCTGCTGTCCGTACTACCGGACCTGGTGGGCGCCGCCCTGGCGGCGGGGGCCAGCCGGGTGTCGGTGCAGGTGGCCGAACACCATGGCTGAGGCCGGTGTGGGACGTGAGCCATGGTCGGTGGGGGTGCCAGGCGGTACTAGTTTCTGGGTTTCCAATTGTCGATGAGCGGGAGATGACAGTCGATGGCCGAGGACACCGAAGAGAGGGAGATCCTGGACTGGTCCGGCTACGGATCGGCCATCCGTCAACTGGCCCGGCAGGTGGCGTCCACCGGATACCAACCCGAGCTCATACTGGCCATCGCCCGGGGCGGGTTGTTCGCGGCCGGGTCACTCGGTTACGCCCTGGGAGTGAAGAACATCTACGTCATGAACGTGGAGTACTACACCGGCGTGGATCAGCGCCTCGACGTGCCGGTGATGCTCCCGCCCTATGTGGACATGGTCGACCTGCACGGGTCCAAGGTGCTCATCGCCGACGACGTGGCCGATACCGGCGCCACCCTCAAGGTGGTTCACGACTACTGCCTGGACCGGGTCGGTGAGGTCCGCAGCGCGGTGTTGTACGAGAAGCCGCACTCCCTGGTGAAGTGCGAGTACGTGTGGAAGCGCACCTCACGGTGGATCAACTTCCCGTGGTCCGACGAGGGTCTCGTCGAGGGGGCCACCGGTATCGACATCGCCGACGTCTGATCCCCTCGTCGGCCGTCCCCCAGGAGAGAAACTTGACCGAGTCCGACAACTCCGCACCCGTCTCCCCCTCCCCGACTCCGCTGAGAATCTCGGGGGAGCGTCTGATGTCCCGATTGAACGCCCTGGCCGAGGTCGGGGCCATCGAGGGCGACGGATGCTCCCGTCTGGCGTTCACGGCCGAGGACGGACGGGGTCGCGATCTCGTGGTCACCTGGATGCACGACCTGGGGTTGGAGGTGATGATCGACGGTATCGGCAACACCGTGGCCATCAGGGCGGGGGCCGAGCCCGGGCCTCCGGTGATGTGCGGTTCCCACATCGACACGGTCGCCACCGGCGGCCGGTTCGACGGCAACCTCGGGGTACTGGCCGGACTGGAGGTCATGGAGACCCTTGACGCCGCCGGGGTTGAGACCACCCGGCCCCTGGCGGTGGCGTTCTTCAGCAACGAGGAGGGGGCCAGGTTCCCACCCGACATGATGGGCAGTCTGGTCTACGTGGGGGGCATGGGACTGGAGGAGGCCCTCGACACCGTCGGTATCGACGGCACCACCGTCGCCGAGGATCTGGAGGCCATCGGGTACAGGGGATCGCTGCCCTCCCCCGGCCCGGTGCCCCACGCCTACGTGGAGCTGCACATAGAGCAGGGTCCGGTGCTGGACGCCGAGGGGGAGACCATCGGGGTGGTGGAGGGGGTCCAGGGTATCTCCTGGACCGAGGTGACCATCGAGGGCCAGTCCAACCACGCCGGAACCACCCCGATGAGCATGCGCCACGACGCCGGACTGGCGGCGGCGCTGGTCGCGGCC
>JALSTE010000233.1 GCA_026983855.1 Acidimicrobiia bacterium | reverse complement strand
GGCCAACCGAGCATGGCCCTCTCCGGGTGCCAGAAGACCGGGGTCGCCTCCCTCATCCGGGCCATCGCCTCGTGAGGCACCCCGTCCACGAAGGACCGTGGATCGTAGAGGTCGACCTCGATCGGCTCGGTGGTCATCTCTTCCTCCGTTCCCCTCGGGGCGGGACCACCCCGTGCTCCCAGATCTTCCCCCATACTGCATCGGTGCGACTACCCGAGAGGCCCGGACGCGGGCCCCATGACCGTGACATCCTCCGCCTGGCGGTGCCCGCCCTGGGGGCCCTGGTGGCCCAGCCGGTCTACGTCCTCACCGACACCGCCATAGTCGGACACCTGGGGACGGATCGCCTGGCCGGCCTGGCGGTGGCGTCGGCCATCCTGCTGAGCGTCTCGGCCCTGGTGACGTTCCTCGCCTACGGCACCACGGGAACGGTGGGACGTCACCTCGGTGCCGGTGACCGGGCCGGGGCCGCCGTCCAGGGGGTTCAGGGCCTGTGGTTGGCCCTGGGGCTAGGGGTGATCATCGCCGGGGGTCTGGCCCTGGGCGCCGATCCCCTGATCGGGCTGTTCCACGTGGCTCCCGCCGTGGCCGGTCACGCCCGCACCTACCTGCTGATCAGCCTCGTCGGGTTGCCGGCGGTGCTGACGGTGATGGCCGGCACCGGCTATCTGAGAGGCCTGCAGGACACCCGCACCCCTCTGACGGTGGCCCTGGGAACGGCCGTGCTGAACCTCCTGGCCGAACTCCTGTTGGTCTACGGACTTGACCTCGACATCGCCGGGTCGGCGTGGTCCACGGTCCTGGCCGAGACCGTCGGGGCGGCCGTGTACGTGACCGTGATCGTGCGGGCCGTGCTGCGCCTGGGCGTACCGGTGGGACCCGATCCCCGTGAGCTGATCCGCTCCCTGGGTCGGGGCCTGAACCTGCTGGTCCGCACCACCGCCCTGAGAGGCAGCTTCGTGGTCGCCGCCCTGCTGGCCTCCCGCCTCGGCACCGTTCCCCTGGCCGGCCACGAGATCGCCACCCAGGTATGGACACTGCTGGCTCTGGCCCTCGACGCCGTGGCGATCGCCGGACAGGCCCTGGTGGCCCGCCACCTGGGGGCCGGACGGCGGGACCTGGCCCGGGACGCCAGTCGGCGGATGATCGAGTTGGCGGTGGTGGTGGGGGTCGGGGCCGCGGTGGCGGTGCTCCTGGCCGCCCGACCCCTGGCCGGGTTGTTCAGCAACGATCCCGCCGTCATCTCGATGACGTCGTTCCTGCTGGTGTGGGTGGCGGTCATGCAGCCCATCGGAGCCCACGTCTTCGCCCTCGACGGGATACTCATCGGCGCCGGCGACCTGGCCTTCCTGGCCCGGGCCATGGCCGGTGCCGCGGTCGTCTTCATCGCCGCGGGGATCGCCACCGTCGCCCTCGGTCTCGGCATCGGATGGTTGTGGGCGGCGTTGACCCTGTTCATGGTGGTGAGGTCCGTGACCCTGCACCTTCGGTTCCGCCAGGACGTGTGGTTGGTGACCGGAACCACCTGACGGTCCCGAGACCTCCGTCGGGGAAACGGCCGAAACCCGCCGTCCAGGCCGATTCCCGGCCATCTGTTTCGCGATGGTCACCGAACTGGCTTCGGGACGGCGGTAGTCTCGACCTCGGTTCCGTTCCCCGACGGGGAGGGACCTGCCACCGCAGAACATCTGCACCAACCAGCGAGAAACCAACCGGACGGCTCGGACCCCAGGTCCGAGGTTCGGGGTCGGAGGACCAAATGGCTTCAATCACCGCCATCGAGGGAATCGGCAAGCGCAACGCCGCCAAGCTCACCAAGGAGGGCATCAACACCTGCGAGAAACTCCTCGACGCCGGAGCGACCCGCAAGGGACGCAAGCAGATCGCCGAGTCCTGCGGCATCTCCGACAAGAGGGTGCTCGAGTGGGTCAACCGGGCCGACCTCATGAGGGTGAAGGGAGTCTCCACCCAGTACTCCGACCTCCTGGAGGCGGCCGGGGTGGACACCGTCAAGGAGCTCCGTCGCCGCAACGCCGCGTCACTGCAGGCCAAGATGGCCGAGGTGAACGCCAAGAAGAAGGTGCCCTACGTGCGTCAGGTTCCCGCCGTGACCCAGGTGCAGCGCTGGATCGACCACGCCAAGACCCTGGATCCGGTGATCAAGCACTGACGGCCCCCCACCAAACCCCCATCTGTGAGACCCACGGCCCGCGCCACAGGCCCCACATCTCACAGATCGCTGGGGACGGCCCCCCCACCAAACCCCCATCTGTGAGACCCACGGCCCGCGCCACAGGCCCCACATCTCACAGATCGCTGGGGACGACTGAGGAGCCGGAGCCGGAGCCGGGGTCGGGTTGGCGGGTGGGAGCGGCGGCGGCGGCGGGATCCAGTTCCACCTCCAGACGGGTGACGCTCGGCGACCCACCACCGGCCTGGGCCATGAGTGACCTGCGGGCCCTGGGCAGTCGCAGGCGATCACGGATCATCACCGCCACCGATCTGGGTTCGACGGCGGTCCGGTCCCGCTCCACCACCGCCCGCTTCAGCGCCCGCCACGTCCGCCGGCTGCGGTAGTCCATGTGGAGCACCTCGTGGAGTCGACGGTAGAACGAGGTGGGATAGGGGCCCTCGAACAACATGGCCATGTCGTCGGAATCGACCCAGTTGCGGACCTCCCCCATCTGGGCGGCCACCCTCTCGTGGAACTTGGTTCCCGGGAGCGGATAGGAGACCGACATCCCGATGTCGTCGGGTTCAGCCCGGCGGACCATGGCCAGGGTGGCGTCGATGTCCCCGAGTTCCTCGCCCGGGTATCCGAACTGCAGGAAGAACGCGATCCGGAAACCCGCACCGTGGACGCGGTCGGCCGCCTCCACGATCTGCTCCACCGTCGTTCCCTTCTCCATGGCGTCGAGGATCCTCTGGGATCCGGACTCGGCCCCCACCCAGACGATCTCACAACCGGCCCGGGCCAGGTCATCGATCGTCGACCCCCTGACCAGCAGATCGGGACGGCTCAGACACTTGAACGGAATCCGCAGCCGCCTCTCCTCGAGCAGGTCGGCGAAGCGGGCGATCCAGCCGGGTTTGAGTCCGAAGATGTCGTCAGCGAACCAGATGTGGTCGGGGGAGATCGACTCCGCCAACATCTCCATCTCGGCCACGACACTCTCGGGCGAGCGGGCGTTGTACCTCTGACCCCAGATGGGCTTCGCACACCAGTTGCAGTGGTAGGGGCACCCGCGGGTGGTC
>JALSTE010000232.1 GCA_026983855.1 Acidimicrobiia bacterium | reverse complement strand
GGACCGGCGATGGCGACGGCGACGGAAGCGGCGACGGCTCGACCGGGCGGGTTCCGGTGTGGCTGTTCGTCGGGGTCAACGGGGTGGGCAAGACCACCACCATCGGCAAGGTCGGCAAGCGCCTCTCCGACGACGGTTGCCGGGTGCTGATGGCCGCCGGCGACACCTTCCGGGCCGCGGCGGCCGAACAGCTCCAGACCTGGGCCGAGCGCAGCGGGGCCGAGTTCATTCGGGGCGACGAGGGGGCCGATCCCTCCTCGGTGATCTTCGACGGGGTGCAGGCCGCCGCCGCCCGGGGGGTGGATCTGGTGCTGGCCGACACCGCCGGGCGACTCCACACCAAGGTGAACCTGATGGAGGAGCTGCGCAAGGTCCGTCGGGTGGCCGACCGGGATCCCGGCCAGGTGGTGGAGACCCTGCTGGTGATAGACGCCACCACCGGCCAGAACGGCCTCCAGCAGGCCCGCCAGTTCACCGAGGCCGTGGACGTCACCGGGGTGGTGCTCACCAAGCTGGACGGCTCGGCCAAGGGGGGCATCGTCTTCGCCATCCAGCGGGAGCTGGGCATCCCGGTGAAGCTGGTGGGTCTGGGGGAGCAGGCCCAGGACCTCATCGACTTCGACTCCGACGAGTTCGTGGAGGGCCTCCTGGCCACGGACTAGGTATCTGGGGTCCTGTTGGAAGCCCTTCGGGGGGACAGCAGATCCCAAACCGGCACGGCGTCGGTGGAGGGTTCTGGGGCCGGCAGTTCTCGACCATCGGCCCCGGAAGCGGCCCGGTGCCAGCGTTCCAGGTAGCCGTCCCGTATCTCCTCGATCAGATCTTCCAGGCGTCGTCGATTCAGGAGGGCGTCCCCGGGGGATTTCAACAGGGAGTTGAGGTGTTTTCGGAAACCTCTGTCTCCCACGCCGGGATCGGGCCCAACCTGCCGGAAGGTGTGTTTCATCAGGTCCTTCGCTGCCTTGGGGTGCAGGTGCTGCGATTCGCTCAACCTGAGGGTCTCGATCACCTCCGCCAGCAGAACGACGGAGCCGGGGTTCCACAGTCTTCTCTGCCAGCTCGTGCGTCGACCGAAGTAGTCGGCGAGTCTGGCCAGGATCAAGGTGGGGGTTTCGTCGACCGGTGTGCTGCCGCTATCATCTCCCACAGGGTCCCAACCCGCCTTCTTCCAGGGGAGAGCCGTTCCGTAGGAACCGCTCTCCCCGGTACTTTTTCCACCGCCAGTCGATGCGGGCGCGAGATGAGCCTAGTGAGTTGGTGGTACACCTTCCCCGTGGGTCCCGAGCACCACGAACTCGGTCTCGGGGTCGTGGGGGGCCGTGGGGTCGCCGTCGACCACCAGGTCGGCCCTCTCCCGGGTGGGGTCGGCGGCGAAGTGCCGGTCCTCGGCCGCCATCCACTCGGTCCAGATTCCCGCCATGTGGGGGCCGTCCCTCTCCAGGCCCCGGCGGAGGCGCAGGTCCCGGTCGGTCTGGATCCACACGGTCATGGTGAGGTGGTGGGCCCACTCCCGACGCCCGGCGGAGACCCCCTCTATGACCACCACCGGGCGGGCCTCGACGGTGACCTCCTCCCCCCAGGTCAGCTCGGCCCAGTCGTAACGGGGGAACCGGGCCGGACGTCCCGCGGCCAGGGGTTCGATGGCCCGGGCCAGCATCTCGGGCCACCAGTCGATGGGTGTCTCGGGGGTGGCGAAGTCGTCGGTGTGGACCACCGCCACCCCGGCGGGGGAGACCGCCGCCAGGCGGGCGGCGAAGGTGCTCTTGCCCGAGCCTCCGGGGCCGTCCACGGCCACCAGGCGCACCGGTCCGGGCCGGGACATGATCCCCTCCAGGAGCCCGGCGTAGGAGCGGATCACGTGGCGGACCTGGGGACGACCGGACCTAGAACGGGCTGAGGCCCATCCGGTTGCGGATGGAGACCATCTCCCCCAGGTGGGTGATGCCGTGGCCGATGGTCTCCCACCTCAGGTAGAACGACCCCGGCTTGGCGTCCCACATGTTGTAGAGCCAGGGGTAGGAGTCGCGGGGCACCCCGGCCCGGGCCAGGCCGGCGGCGGAGTCGGGTACCGAGTCCAGCACCGACAGGTCGGCCCCGGCCGCCCACTCCCGGGCCCCCGTCATGAGGGCGTCCCAGTAGCCGGCCACGGCCCGGGGGTCGAGGGTGTCGACCACCTCGGTGTCCCCGGCCTCGGCCAGTCCGGGGCCGCCGGAGACGTCCCGGTCCGACAGGCGGGCGGCCCAGTCGCCGAGCAGTTCGTCGGCGCCCCTCAGGACCACGTTCAGGCCCACGTCCACGTGGCGGGACAGGTGCCACAGAACGGTGACGATGGTGGAACCCCCACCGTCGACCTGCTCGTGCCATCTCTCGGCGGGGATGATCCCCAGTACCTGGTTGGTGATGCGGGTGTGCACCAGATCGAGGTCGTCCAGAATCCAGTCCCTGAGTTCCATGGGCTCACCCTGCCACAACCCGGGTCCCGGTGGGGAGTCCGGCCCGGTAACGAGTGGCCCTCGCGGGGCCGCGATGTCGAGGACCTCGCGCCTCTCGTCCGGCCCGGGCCGGGTGGGACCTCCGCTGTCACAGGGGCCTCCTAAGGTTGGGCCGATGAAGATCCTCCACACCTCGGACTGGCACCTGGGCCGCAACTTCCACGGGGCCTCCCTCCTGGACGACCAGCGGAAGGTGGTGGCCGAGATCCTCGACCTGGCCGTGGGGCGGGAAGTGGATCTGGTGGTGATCGCCGGTGACATCTACGACCGGGCCATACCCCCGGCCCCGGCGGTCGACCTCTTCGATGAGGCCCTGGCCTCCCTCCACCGGGCCGGTGTGGCGGTGGTGGCCATAGCCGGCAACCACGACTCCGCCGTGCGGGTGTCGGTGAACGACCGGGTCCTCACCGCCGCGGGGGTGACGGTCAGGGGCGACATCGTCCGGGCCACCGAGCCCATGGTCCTCCACCCCGACGACGGCGGTGGTCCGGTGGCGGTGTACCCGGTGCCCTTCCTGGAGCCCCTGGTGGTGGCCTCGGAGTTCGAGGTGGCCACCGAGGGCCGTCGCCCCACCCACGACGAGGCCACCCGGGCGGTCTGCGACCTCATCCGGGACGATCTGGCCCAACGGAGGAATGATCTTCCCGGGCTGCGCTCGGTGCTGGTGGCCCACACCTTCGTCACCGGGGCCAAGACCACCGATTCGGAGCGCGAACTCACGGTGGGCCACCAGGAGATGGTGGGGTTGGAGGCCCTGGCCGGTT
>JALSTE010000231.1 GCA_026983855.1 Acidimicrobiia bacterium | reverse complement strand
CCCCCCGGTCCGCCCCGGGTCCAGACCCCGCCAGACCCTCCCCCAACCTCACCCCCCTCCCCCCTCGATCTATGCCCGTTCAGTGGTTGTGTGACGACCACGCGACGGGCATAGATCAGGGGGTGGCGGCCCGTTCCAGCCCGGCCAGGATGAGATCCAGGCCGAAGTCGAACTCGGCCCCGAAGTCGTACCCGGGCCGGAGGATGTGCTCGGTGGTGAACTCCGCCAGATGGGGGTAGGGCCCGAGGGACTTGGCCATGGCGGTGGCCAGTTCGGTCATCTCCTCCCCCCCGGTGGCGGGGAGGTTCGCCTCCTCGAGGGCGAATCCGTAGACGTAGCTGTCCAGAACGGCGTAGGCGTGGGCGGTCATCTCCCAGGACAGACCGCCTCCCCGCAGGCACTCCAGCACCGCCTCGTGGTGACCCAGGGTCTCCGGCCCGGGGTTGGTCCGCGACTCCATGAGGGGGGCGGCCCAGGGGTGACGGGCCAGGACCCGGCGGGCCGACTGACACCGCTGCCTCATGGCCCGGGTCCAGGGCACGTCCGTTGGAGGACGGTCGATCTCGGAGAAGACCCGGTCGACCATGGCGTCGATGATCGCCTCCTTGCCCGGGACGTGGTGGTAGATGGTCATGGGCCGTGTCCCCAGGGCCTCGGCCAGGCGACGGATGGTGAAGGACTCCATCCCGATCCGGTCGGCCAGGGCCACGGCACCGTCGATCACCGCCTCGGCGGACAGACCGGTCCGACGACCCCTGACCGTCTCACCCATCGTCTGGTTCTCCCTCGATGCTCCGGACGTTCCCGCACGACTTCTGCTTGCCTATCGTACATTGTACGACTATGGTGCACAACTGAAACGTACTAAGTACGATAAGAAGGCGAGGACACCATGACCACCACCATCACGAGCGACCGGCCGGACACCCCATCGGGGACGAGGATGCGGGCGATGGTCCAGCACGCCTACGGCTCGGCCGACGTGCTCACACCGGCGACCGTCGAGCGACCCACCATCGCCGACGACCAGGTGCTGGTGGAGGTGGTCGCCGCCGGGCTGGGGCGGGAGGTCTGGCACCTGGTGACCGGTCTTCCCCACCTGATCCGGGTCATGGGTTTCGGGCTGACCCGTCCCCGGAACCCGGTCCCCGGGGCCGACGTGGCGGGCCGGGTCGTCGCCGTGGGACCCAGGGTCACCCGATTCGGGGTGGGCGACGAGGTCTTCGGCATCGCCGAGGGTTCCTTCGCCGAGTTGGCGGTGGCCGAGGAGTCCAAACTGGCCCACAAGCCACCATCGGTGACCTTCGAACAAGCGGCGGTGTCGGCCGTATCGGGGATCACCGCCCTGCAGGCCCTCACCACCGTGGGGGAGGTCGGCCCCGGGGACCGGGTGCTGGTGATAGGGGCCTCCGGCGGTGTCGGGTCCTTCACCGTGCAATTGGCCCGGGCCCTCGGGGCCACGGTCACCGGTGTGGCCCAGACCTCCAAGCTGGAGGCCGTCCGCGAACTGGGCGCTGACGAGGTCATCGACCACACCACCACCGCCATAGACGCCGGGGGCCCGCGGTTCGACCTGATCATCGACATCGGTGGACGGAACCCCCTGTCCCGACTCCGTCGGGCCCTGAGCCCCACCGGCACCCTGGTGATCGTGGGTGGTGAGGGAGGGGGCCGGCTAGCCGGTGGGATCGGGCGCCAACTCCTGGCGGCGGGTCTTTCCCCCTTCACCGATCAGCGTCTGACGTTCTTCATCAGCGATGAGTCACACCGTTCGATGGAGGAGCTCGCCGGCTACCTGGCCGATGGCCGGGTCGTCCCGTCCATCGGCCGCCGCTTCGACCTCGAGGAGGTGCCCGACGCCCTCAGAGCCCTCGAGGCGGGAGAGATCACCGGCAAGGCCGTCATCTCCGTGGCCGCCTGACCGTCAACCCCACCGCCCGCGCTCCCCCACCTCCTCGATCTATGCCCGTTCAGTGGTCGTCACACGACCACCCGACGGGCATAGATCCAGGGGGAGGGGAGGGGCGTTTCGGCTAACGGGCCCCACCTATGGTTTTCCCGGTCGTCGCGGTGCTTCCGGCCCGGACCTCGGCCCATGGAGACACGATGAACGAGATCTGGACCTGGAAGTACCCATCTGACAGCCCCGCCCTCCGGTACCGCTGGCTGGTGCCCGGAGCACTGGTGGTCGCGGCCCTGGCCCTGGTGGGATGGGCGATCCTCGGTTCCGCCTCCGGTCGTTCGACCAGCATCAGGTACCTGCTGGTGATGGCGCTGATGCTGCTGGCCCTCGCCATCATGGCCGAGATCGACTCCCGCCGGGCCCTGTCCACGTCCATCTCGGTGGACCGCGGCGGCCAGCTCACCTTCTCCTCAGGGGGGGACACCACCAGCTTCAGTCTGGCCGAGGCCTCCGAGCCCTCCTTCAGGATGCGATCCCATTCCGTGCGGTTCGTCAGCCGCTGGTCACTGGAGACCCTGACCCCCCAGGGGCCATGGCACCGGGAGATCATGACGGTGGCGGGCTACTCCAATCTCGACGAGAACGAGATACGCGGAATCGAGTCCGAGATCCAGCGTCTGCACCGCCGCTTCGCCCACCAGGGACAAACCGATCCGACGTCGATGACCGCTGACCCCCACGATGGCGAGACCCCCGCCATGGCCGTTGAGACAGTCGAGCGGGCCGCGGTGGCGTCAACCGCGGCAGGGTCGGACTCATCCTTCGTCTGGGTCACCCCGGAGATTCCCACCGCCCAGCGGAACCGGCGCCGGGTGAGGCTGGGATTCGGTCTGGCGGCCCTGGCGGTGGCCGTCCTCGCCGCCGCCAGCAGCTGGAAGGACGGCCCGGGAGCGGTCGCCCTCTCCATGTTCGTCCCGGTGCTTCTCCTCCTGATCGGCTTGGGCCTGGACCGCATGTACGTTGTGGGACGTGGGTTCCGCCTGACGGCCGACCGCACGGGTGTGCAGGCCCGGAAGCGGTCGAAGGTGTTGCTCGACACCCCCCGGGACCGAATCAGTTCGGTGACGGTCAGCACCACCAGTGGCGCCGTTTACGCCAGTGGTATCTGGACGAAAACCACGGTGTGGTGGCTGAAGGTCGGAACCACCGACGGGGAGACCGAGGAGGTGGCACTGCCCACCAACGGCTGGGGACTCAAGTTCGGTATCGACGACGCGGTGGAGATCGAGACCCGCCTCAAGCAGGTCCTCGATCTCTGAGGACCACCCGGTGGATTCAATTCCGAACATGACCGGTCCC
>JALSTE010000230.1 GCA_026983855.1 Acidimicrobiia bacterium | reverse complement strand
ATCCCTCAGGTAGGGCAGGAACACGGAATTGCCGTCCTCGTCCACACCGTTGGGCTGGGTCGCCTTCTCCACGCTGATGTCGGGCAGGGAGTCGACGTCGGGCAGGAGCCACGGCTCGGAGCTGTTGGCCAGGAACCCGTCGGAGAGCAGCATCACGGGGGTGCGGTACTTGAGGGCGATGCGGGCCGCCTCGATGACGGCGAAGAAGCAGTCCGAGGGACTCTTGGCGGCCACGATGGGAATCGGTGACTCGGAGTTGCGGCCGTACATCGCCATGAGAAGGTCGGCGGCCTCGGGCTTGGTGGGCAACCCGGTGGAGGGGCCGCCCCTCTGGACGTCGACGATCACGAGGGGCACCTCGAGGCTGACCGCCAATCCGATGGTCTCGGTCTTGAGGGCCAGACCCGGGCCCGAGGTGGTTGTGTAGGACAGGTTCCCCCCGTAGGCGGCGCCCAGGGCCGCCCCACAGGCGGCGATCTCGTCCTCGGCCTGGAACGTCCTGATGCCGAAGTTCTTGCGTCGCGACAGCTCGTGGAGAATGTCGCTGGCGGGGGTGATGGGATAGGACCCGAGGAACACCGGGAGCTTGGCCAACCCGCCGCTGGCGACGATTCCCCAGGACAGGGCGGTGTTGCCGTTGACGTTGGTGTACTCGCCCGGGGGCATGTGGGCCGACTTGATCTCGTAGTGGGCCTCGAAGATCTCCGCCGTCTCGCCGTAGTTGTACCCGGCCTTGAACGCGGCCTCGTTGGCCGCGATCACCAATTCCTTCCCGGCGAACTTCTGGTGGATCCAGTCGATGGTGGGCTCGGTCGGGCGGGTGAACATCCACGAGACGACACCCAGGGCGAAGAAGTTCTTGGACCTCTCGGCGTCCCGGGGCTTCACCCCCAGGTGTTCGGTCGATCGGCGGGTGAGATCGGTCATCGGCACCCGGTACACGCGGTAACCCTCGAGGGTTCCGTCCTCGAGGGGGTTGGAGTCGTAGCCCGCCTTCTCCAGGTTGCGTTCGTTGAAGGCGTCGGTGTTGATGATGACGATGCCGCCCTGCACGACCCGGGGGAGCTGGGACCTCAGGGCGGCGGGGTTCATGGCGACGAGCACGTCGGGGGCGTCCCCGGGGGTGCTGATGTCGAAATCGGAGATTCGGACCTGGAAGACCGAGACCCCGGCGATGGTGCCCGCCGGGGCCCGGATCTCGGCCGGAAACTCCGGCAGGGTGGACAGGTCGTTGCCCATCACGGCGCTGGCGCTGGTGAACCGGTCGCCGGTGAGCTGCATTCCGTCGCCGGAGTCACCGGCGAATCTGATCACCACCTCGTCGAGTTCCTCGACGGGGTGATGGCGGGTTTCGGTCTGGGTCACTTCATTCCCCTCGGGGCAGGGTGGGTCGGGCGAAACTGTACAGACAAATCAGTTGATACCCGCAGCTCCACCGCTCGAATCCACGGGGTGTGTCGAAATGGGCCGACGGGGTCAGGCCACGGTGACCGCGTCGTCGAGGTAGACGTCCTGCACGGCGTTGAGCATGGCCACCCCGTCCTCCATCGGACGCTGGAAGGCCTTGCGGCCGAGGATCAGTCCCATGCCCCCCGCCCGCTTGTTGACCACCGCGGTGGTCACCGCCTCGGCCAGGTCGGAGGCGCCCGAGGACGCCCCACCGCTGTTGATCAGGGGCACCCGACCCGCGTAGTCGTTTATGACCTGCCAGCGACACAGATCGATCGGATGGTCGGTGGTCAACTCGGTGTAGACCCTCTCGTCGGTCTTGCCGAGTCCCTTGATGGCCTTGAACCCACCATTGTTGGTGGGGAGCTTCTGCTTGACGATGTCGGCCTCGATGGTGACACCGATGTGGTTGGCCTGGCCGGTGACGTCAGCCGATGCGTGGTAGTCCACACCGTCGACCTTGAAGGCCGAGTTGCGCAGGTAGCACCAGAGCACGGTGAACATGCCCAGCTCGTGGGCCCGACGGAACGCCTTGCTGACCTCCTGGATCTGGCGGTCGGATTCGGGGGACCCGAAGTAGATGGTGGCCCCCACACCCGCTGCGCCCAGGTCGAAGGCCTGCTCGACGGAGCCGAACATGATCTGGTCGTACGTGTTGGGGTAGGTCAGCAGCTCGTTGTGATTGATCTTGGCGATGAACGGGATGCGGTGGGCCCACCGCCGGGACGCCATGCCCAGCACACCGAAGGTGGTGGCCACGGCATTGCAACCGCCCTCCACCGCCAACTCGATGATTCTCATCGGATCGAAGTAGATCGGATTGGGGGCGAAGGATGCGGCACCGGAGTGCTCGATCCCCTGATCGACGGGCAGAATCGAGGTGTATCCGGTGCCGGCCAGGCGGCCGTGGTCCCACAACGACTGGAGGTTCCGGAGTACCTGCGGGCTGCGGTCGGAGTCGATCAGGACCCTCTCGGCGAAGTCCGGACCCGGGAGGGTCAGCTGATCCGCGGGGATGGCGGGATTGTCGAAGCCGAGCAGGTACTCGGCCTTGTCTCCCAGGACGGCTTCTACGTCGATCACGATTTCTCCTCGGCCCCGGGCGCGGGGCGGGTCGGTGGGCTCGGTCAACCCTTCTGAGAGTAGTCCCGGCTGGAACCACACCGATGACAGTCGTCCGGGGCCGACGGCGTTCTAGCCCCCCAGTCCAGCCTTCAGCCGGGCGGTCGACAGGGCCTGGGCCCTCCCCCGCCGGTCCGGGGAGTCCCTCCAGACCCTCTCGGCCACCACCTCGGTGCGTGATGCGGTGCCGCCGACCGTTCGGAAGTAGCGCCGCCGAACCCGTCCCACGACGACGACTCTCGAGCCTTCGGAGAGGCTGGGCGGTCGCCGCGGCGAGAACCACACCACCGGAACCGTCTCGGCCCGGACCGGACCGCCGGGGGTATCCCCCGGGGGGATGGTCACCTCATAGCGCCGGAGTTCGTCGCCCGACTTCAGCTGGGTGACGACGGGGTCACCGCTCAGACGTCCCGCCAGGACCACCACATTGACGGCCGTTCCGTTTCCGACCCCCGAATGGACACTGTTTTCTGTACTCGACACGTGCACTTCCTCTCTCTGCGGCCCATCGGGGCCCATGACGGGGGAAGTGGGGCGGCGCTCTCACTGAGCGGGAACCACCTCGCTCAGAGGGAACGACGGGCTCCAGGGTACGACCGGGATGGGACGACAACCCCGCCTCGCCCCCCCAACCCGATCTATGACCTCGGGGGACACCATGAGAGACCCACCAGGTCAGAAAACCCCCACCTCCCC
>JALSTE010000229.1 GCA_026983855.1 Acidimicrobiia bacterium | reverse complement strand
GGTCCAGCTTCAGATCATGGCACCGATACCGCCGCCAGGCGGATCCTTCCATAGGGGTCGCTGGTCACGCCCCCCAGGCCGTCCGCCGCCCCCCAGGTGATCCGTCGGGAGAGCAGGGGGGTGATGGGAATCAGCTCGTCGATTCGGGCCGTGGCCGCCCTGATCGCCCGGGACTGCTCTGCGGGATCGAGGGATCCTCGGGCGTCGATGAGGGCGGCGTCCAGCTCGGAGTCGGCCAGGCCGGTGAAGTTGTCGGCCGAACCGGTCTCGAGCAGGGGGCCGATCACGTCGAGCACGGTGGGAACGTCCCAGGACCAGTCGAGGAGAAAGGGGCCGTCCACGGTGCCGTCGCCGAGCGACTCCACCAGTTTGAGGAGGTCCATGGACACGGCCTCCACCGTCACCCCGGGGTTCTCGGCCCACTGGGCGGCCAGGGTCTCCGCCGCCGCTCGGGCCCGGGGGGTGTTGACGTGGTACAGCCGTATCGAGTCCGGTGGGCTGTCGAGGGTCTCCCAGCGGGTCAGGGCCTCCTCGGGGTCGGTTCGGCAGGTGGTGCACGTCGAGTCATCCGAGCCGTGCAGGGGGGGAACGATGAAGCGATCGAGCGGGTCATAGAGGTCAGCGTCGACGGATGCCGCCAGGGCCCCGCGGTCGACGGCGAGAACGAGCGCCGCCCGCAGGTCTATCTGGTCGGCCGGTGGCACCATGACGGGGAAACCGAGGAACAGAGAGTCGGGCCCGTCGGTGGACACCGTTGACCAGGCCGCACCCGGGGAGGGAACGGAGCCGGCCGTCGTCAGGGCCAGATCGACATCGGATCGATCGAGGATCCCGGCGGCGTCGGAGGGTTCCATGTGGATGATCTCCACTCGACCCGCCGGTGGCCGGGGCCCGCGGTAGGTGGGACTGCGCTCCAACACGATGTCCGTCCCCGGTGTCCAGGGACCGGCGAGACGGTAGGGGCCGTTCCCGATCGGGCGGGATGTCCCCCCGGGATCGAGATCGGCGGTGGCCACCGGAGCGAAAACGGGGTGGGCCAGGGCCTCGGGCAGCAGACTGAAGGGGCGGTCCAGCACGATCCGCAGGGTGGAGGGATCGGCGGCGGTGACCCCGAGTCGCGACGATTCGTTGGGATCGGTGGGGATCCCCCAGCCGCTGATACCGAGCGCGTATCCGCCCAGGGGGGCCAGGGGGGCGGAGGTGTGGGGATCGGCCAACCGGGTGAAGGCGTCGACGAAGGACTGGGCCGTGACCGGTTCGCCGTTCTCGAACACGGCGTCGGAACGAAGGTGAAAGTCCCAGATGGCGCCGTCATCGCTCTCCCAGGACTCGGCCACGGCGGGAATGGCCCGACCATCGGGTCCCAGGGAGGTCAGACCGTCGAAGAGGAGATCCATGACCTCCAGCCCGGGGAGCCCCTCGACGGCGGGGGCCGAGATCCCGACCGGATCGGGCAGACCCACCCTGAGGGTCCCACCCGAGAGGTCGGCGGGGACGGTGGTGCTGGTGGTGGTGACCACCGTGTTCTGGGGCGTGGCCTCCCCACCACCGGGGGTGCAGGCCGCGATCAGCCACAGCAGGGCCAGGATGGCCGCCCCCCCTCGACGCCGGGCCCAGCGCTCGGGGTCGGGGCCGGTGTTCGCGGACCTCACCTCAGGGGAGGGAAGTCGAGGGGGGACAGCCCCGAGATGCAGGACTCATCGGAGACGTCGGAGAGCGTCTCCAGGAACGAGGAGACCACCTCGTGGCCGCACGGTGAGGGTGACACCCCGTGACCCATCCCGGGAAACTCCAGGAACGTGGAGTTGGACAGCTCCCCCGAGACCCTACGGCCGTCGGCCGGGGGGGTGATGGGGTCGAGTTCGCCGGCCAGCACCAGGGTGGGGATGTCGGAACTCACCGGCTGGTTCTCAATGGGTGGGGCCGTCCCCGCCTGCCAGTAGCCACAGGTTTCGAAAGCGCCCGGTCCCTGGGTGCCGGGTCCCCGGGCCAGGGCGTCATAGCGGGGGTTGCCGGTCATCGCCGCCGCCACCTTCTCCGGGGAGCTGAAGGGGACCTCCTCGTGGCAGTCCACGGAGATGAACATGCCGATGGAGATGAAGTGGAGGTTCAGCAGGTTGAGCAGGTTCAGGTTGTCGAAGGTGCGGGTGTCGCCCCGGCGTAGTTCGTCGATCATGGTCGGCACCATCCGGGCCTGCTCGGCGTCGTAGAGGGCGGAGAAGGTGACGTCGAAGAGATCCTGGCCGACGATGCGCTCGGGGTGGGAGACCCGGGGATCGCCCAGCACATCCACCACCGAACTGAACAGCGGTGAGGCGTCGAGGGCGTCGGCGGTGTCGAACAGGGCCTGTTCGAGGTCGGGGAACGCCGAGGAGCAGTCGAGGTCGTTGGCACAGGAGGCCGAGAGGGCCTCAAAGGCCCGGCGGCCACTGGCGGGGATGGAGGCCACGCCGTCGAGTTCGATGGGGACGGTGGAGTCGAGGATCACCGATCTGACCCCCTGGGGATGATCCCTCATGACGGTGAGGGCCAGTCGGGTTCCGTAGGAGATCCCCAGCAGATTCCACTCGGCGTATCCCAGTGCGGCCCTCAGGGAGTCGACGTCGGACGCCGACTGGGCGCTGTTGTACAGGGAGAGGTCGGTGACCTCCGCCAGGCGGGTGTGGCACCGCCGGAGGACGTCGTCGTAGGCCTTGAAGGCGACGTCGTCGGCCACGTCGAGATTGTCCAGGGTGGCGGGCAGCAGGTCCGGGCACTCCAGGGCCGGTTCGGACAGGCCCACCCCGCGCTGGTCGAACACGATCACGTCACGGTCGTCGTTGAGGTAGCTCAGAACGGGTTCGTACAGGAACTCCACCAGGTCGAGGGTGTGGCCCCCCGGCCCGCCGTCGAGATAGACGACGGGATCGGGTCGGGACCCCGAACGGTTGGTGGCGGGGAAGACCGCGAACCTCAGGATCGTGGAGGGGCCGCCGGGGACAGCGTGGTCCAGGGGGACCTCCAGGGTGCCGCAGACCGGCTTGGTCCCCGGAGGGGTATTGAAACGGCAGTCCGTGAGCTCCACCTGCGGCGCAGCACCGGTGACGGCGACGTCACCGGTGAGGGTGGACCCCGTGGTGGAGGTTCCGGGGCTGGTCGACGTGGCGCCCGATTCCCCCTCCGAGGAGGGGGAATCGGCCTGACCAGGGCCCGTTCCGCCGCTGCAGGCGACGGCCAGGAGCACCAGCGACATGAGGATGCAGTTCAACTTGAGGTTCATGCGGGGTTCCG
>JALSTE010000228.1 GCA_026983855.1 Acidimicrobiia bacterium | reverse complement strand
AGGTACCGATCCCCGGGCGGCCCTGACCACGGCGGCCCGCCTGGCCGTGATCGTGGAGGAGGACCTCCCGGGTTTTCGGACTGTCACCGTGGACTCGGCGTTGTTCAGCCAGGCCGGGGCCACCGACGCCCTGGAGATCGCCCTGGCCCTGGCCTCGGGCGTGGCCCACCTGAGGGCCATGGCGTCCGCCGGACTGGATCCCCAAAGGGCCGCGGCCCAGATCGAGTTCACCGTCTCGGTGGGCTGCGACCAGTTCTCCGGGATCGCCAAACTGAGGGCCCTCAGACGCACCTGGGGTCGGGTGCTGGACGCCTCGGGCGCCCCGGGGGCCACCAGCGAGGTGCACGCCGTGACCTCGTGGTCGATGCTGACCCGGCGGGACCCGTGGGTGAACATGCTGCGGGCCACGGTGGCCTGCTTCGCCGCCGCCACCGGGGGGGCCCGGGCGATCACGGTCACCCCCTTCGACGCCGCGGTTCGCCGACCCTCGGAGATGGGACGCCGTATCGCCCGCAACACCGAGTCGATCCTCTCCCTGGAGAGCCACCTGGCCCGGGTCATCGACCCCGGCGGTGGGTCGTGGTACCTCGACTCCCTCACCGAGGAGTTGTCCCGGCGGGCCTGGGCCCTGTTCGGCGACATCGAGGCCGCCGGAGGGATGGTGGACGCCCTGGGCGATTCCCTCGTCTCGGCCCTGATCCGGGACCGGCGCCTCTCCCAGGCCTCCGACTACGACCACCGTCGTCGCCTGATCACCGGGGTCACAGCATTCGCCGACCCCGCCGAGCAGCTCCTGGCGGGCCCCCCTCCCGACCCGTGGCCGGGCGGTGCGCCCCACCCCGATCCCATCGTGGAGATCCCCCCGCTCGCGCCCCAGCGCTGGGCCCGGCCCTTCGAGGAGCTGCGGGAACGGGCCGACGCCCTGACCCGCCACGGCACCCCACCCACCGTGGACCTCATCGACACCGGCGGAGCGGAGGCCGGCGGCCCGACCCGGGACTCCGCCGCCGAGTTCTTCGCCGTGGCCGGTGTGAACCCCGGTGGGAGCGACTCCCCCATCGTCTGCGTCTGCCCCTCCCCCGACCAGAGGGTGACCCCCCACGACGTGAGGTCCCTGTCCACGGGGAGAGCGGTCTTCGTCGTGGGCGACCCCGACCCGGCCCTCTCCTCCGCCGGAGTCGTGGGTTTCGTGCACCCCGACGCCTCCCTCACCGAGGTGCTGGGGAGAGCCATGGACATATGGGAGGTCCGCTCGTGAGTTCCGATCCCATCCCCGATTTCACCCGGGTCGATCTGGGACCCGCCGACACCGGCCACACCCCCTCGGACTGGGAGGAGACCCTCGAGGCCCGGACCGGGCTGCGGCCCTCCGATCTGGCGTGGGACACCCCCGAGGGGATAACCGTCCGACCCCTCTACAGCGCCCGGGACCGCCGGGACCTGGACTTCGTGGACACCTACCCGGGGACGCCACCATACGTCAGGGGCCCCTACCCCACCATGTACGTCACCCGGCCGTGGACCGTCCGTCAGTACGCCGGGTTCTCCACCGCCGAGGAGTCCAACGCCTTCTACCGCCGCAACCTGGCCGCCGGCCAGAGGGGGCTCTCCGTGGCCTTCGATCTGGCCACCCACCGGGGCTACGACTCGGACCATCCCCGGGTGGCCGGGGACGTGGGCATGGCCGGGGTGGCCATCGACTCCATCTACGACATGCGCACCCTCTTCGAGGGCATACCCCTGGACCGCATGAGCGTCTCGATGACCATGAACGGGGCGGTGCTGCCGATCATGGCCCTGTACATCGTGGCCGCCGAGGAGCAGGGGGTGCCGCCGGAGAAGCTGTCGGGGACCATCCAGAACGACATCCTCAAGGAGTTCATGGTCCGCAACACCTACATCTACCCCCCGGCCCCCTCGATGCGGATCGTGTCGGACATATTCGCCTACACCTCGGCCAACATGCCCCGGTTCAACTCGATCTCCATCTCCGGCTATCACATGCAGGAGGCGGGGGCCACGGCCGACCTGGAGCTGGCCTACACCCTCGCCGACGGGGTGGAGTACATCCGGGCCGGGCTGGCCGCGGGCCTCGACATCGACGCCTTCGCCCCCCGGCTGAGCTTCTTCTGGGCGGTGGGCATGAACTTCTTCATGGAGGTGGCCAAGTTGCGGGCCGGTCGACTGCTCTGGTCGGAGCTGGTGTCGCAGTTCCATCCCTCCAACCCCAAGTCGCTCTCCCTGCGCACCCACTGCCAGACCTCGGGCTGGAGCCTCACCGCCACCGACGTCTACAACAACGTCGTCCGGACCTGCGTGGAGGCCATGGCCGCCACCCAGGGCGGTACCCAGAGCCTCCACACCAACTCCTTCGACGAGGCCCTGGCCCTCCCCACCGACTTCAGCGCCCGCATCGCCCGTAACACCCAGCTCTTCCTGCAGCACGAGTCGGGCACCACGAGGGTGATCGATCCCTGGGGCGGCAGCTACCACCTCGAACGGCTGACCGCCGACCTGGTCGCCCGGGCCCGGGAACACCTGACCGAGGTGGAGGAAATGGGGGGCATGACCCGGGCCATCGAGGCCGGGATACCCAAGATGCGCATCGAGGAGGCCGCCGCCCGCACCCAGGCCCGCATCGACTCGGGGCGCCAGGCGGTGGTGGGGGTCAATCTCTATCCCCTCGACCAGCCCGAGGACATCGAGGTCCTCAAGGTCGACAACGCCGAGGTGCGCCGGGCCCAGCTGGCCAAGCTGGATCGACTCCGGGCCGAACGGGATCCCGCCGAGGTCGACCGCACCCTGGCCGCCCTCACCCAGGCCGCCTCCTCCGGGGAGGGGAACCTGCTGGCCCTGGCCGTGGACGCCGCCCGGGCCAAGGCCACCGTGGGGGAGATCAGCCTGGCGGTGGAGAGGGCCGTGGGCCGCCACACCGCCGAGGTCCGTACCATTGCCGGGGTGTACTCCAAGGAGATGGGCGGCGACGGGGCCGTGGGTGCGGTCAGGGACCGGGTGGCGGACTTCGAGGCCGCCCACGGTCGGCGTCCCCGCATCCTGGTGGCCAAGATGGGCCAGGACGGCCACGACCGGGGTCAGAAGGTGATCGCCACCGCCTTCGCCGACCTGGGCTTCGACGTGGACATAGGACCCCTGTTCTCCACTCCCGAGGAGGCGGCCCGACAGGCGGTGGAGAACGACGTCCACGTGGTCGGGGTCAGCTCCCTGGCCGCCGGGCACCTGACCCTCGTTCCCCAACTGCGTGACGCCCTGGCG
>JALSTE010000227.1 GCA_026983855.1 Acidimicrobiia bacterium | reverse complement strand
TGAGCCCTCAGACGGTCATAGCCGTACCGGGCCAGCACCCGATCGAGGTCGGCGGCGGCGGTGCTCAGGCTGTCCAGGCCCGGGAGATCCCCGGCCTCGGGCATGAGACCCAGGAACCCCAGATCGGCCCGGAGGGACTCCATCTGGGCCCGCAACTCCGAGGGTGGGGACAGTTCTTCGGCCCCCGAGATCGAGTCCACCCCGGCCACTATCCGCCCCCCGACGGTGCAGAAGTCGGCCTGGTCGGGTTCGCCCGACCCCGAGCAGGCGGCGGTGAAACCGACCAGCACCAGGAGGATCGCCGGCCACATGGACCGTGACCGGGATCCGGCTCCGTCCCGCGACCCGGGACGCGTGTTCCCCACCCCTGCCCGCTCAGATGGCCCTCTCATCCACGGTCGACTCGGCACCGGTTGGGAACGGTACCGCCATGAGATCCCAATCCGACATCCAGCGGCCGGGGATCGGCCCCGCGGACATGGGGCACCATGGTCCCACCACCGGGGCTGATCCGGGCATCATGGACCCACCCGCTCCGCGACGGAGCCCCCACTGACCCACATCCGCCCCCTCCGAAGGGAAATCGACCCATGAGAACCTCCCTGCGGATATACACCTGGAACCGCGTCACATCAGACGCCGAGGCGGCCGGGGAGGCACCGGCGGGGAGCGCCTTCGGCCGTCAGCTCGGACTCCTGCGCCGCTGGGGCAACATCGTCGAACTCGAGAGCGCCACCGATCGCCTGTTCCGGGGCCTGGCCCTGCCTCCCCGCGCCGTGGCCCTCACCTTCGACGAGGGGTACCGCGATCAGCTCGAGGTGGCCGTTCCCCTGCTGGAGGATCTCGGCCTGGCCGCCACCTTCTTCCTCACCACCGGTTTCCTGGACCGTCGGACCGTGCCCTGGTGGGAACGCCTCAGGTGGGACATCGAGCACTCCCCGCGCCGCCAGATCGAGTATGGGGGTCTGGTGGTTCCCCTCGAGAACACCGCCGTCGCCGTGCGGCAACTGGGGGATCTCCTGGGCCGGATGACGGTTCCCGCCCGCGAGACGGCCATGGAGCACCTGGAGGAGACCCTGGAGACCGAATCAGGGTACGACGCCGACTCCCTGCTCATGGACTGGGACGACGCCGCCGCCCTGGTCAGACGGGGGATGACCATCGGATCCCACTCCGACATGCATCCGGTGATGATGGCCGAGAGCGAGGCCGCCCAGCACCACGACCTGGTCACCGCGGCCAAGATGCTGCGCAAGAACCTGTCGGTGCCGGTCCGCTCCGTCGCCTACCCCCACGGGGAGGAGGGCAACTTCGACCGCAAGGCCCGCCGGGCCGCCCGGGCCGCCGGCCACCGCTACGGACTGTGCGCCATCCCCGGGGTGAACCGTCCCTCGGCCCCTCCCATGGCCCTGAGGCGGGTGAGTGCCGGGCTCGACCACCCACGGCTGGCGGTGATGGCCCGATCGTGGCCCCGGGGCGAGAGACTCGTGCGCCGCCGCAAGGGCCTAGATTCAGAAGGGTGAAAACCCTCTCAGCCGACTATCAGACCGCCCGGGACCTGTTCGTGGACCGGGCCCGAACCGCCGGGGCCGAGATCACCTCGGTCGTCCACCCCGAGCGGGGACCCGACGGGGAGGAGCTGGCCATGGACGTGGCCTGGTTCGGCCCCCGGGACGCCGAGACGGTCGTGGTCACCGTCTCGGGGACCCACGGGGCCGAGGGCTTCGCCGGCTCAGCCCTCCAGAGCGCCTGGTTCGCGGAACACGAGGGCTCCCGACCCCCCGACACCGCCCACATGGCCGTCCACGCCCTCAACCCCTTCGGTTTCGCCTGGACCCGCCGGGTGAACGAGGGGAACATCGACCTGAACCGCAACTTCATCTACTTCAACGAGACCGTTCCGGAGAACCCCGACTACGAGGGGATCGCCGACCTGCTGGTGCCCCGGGAGTGGAACGAGGAGAGCATCGGCTCCACCACCATGGCCCTGCTGGGCCTGGCCGAGGAGAAGGGCTGGGACTGGCTCCAGTCCGCCGTCAGCCGGGGTCAGTACTCCCACCCCACCGGGCTGTTCTTCGGTGGCCGGGGCCCGGCCTGGAGCCACCTCGAGCTGAAGAAGCTCTTCGCCGGCAACCTGGGCTCGGCCCGGAGGGTCGCCGTACTCGACCTGCACACCGGTCTGGGCCCCTGGGGCCACGGAGAGCTGATCAGCTCCGACGCCCCCGACAGCGAACCCCTGGCCCGGGCCAACTCCTGGTACCACGGCGACGTGATTCCCATGGCCGGGGGAGAGTCGGTGTCGGCCGTGTTGCAGGGAGAGTGGCTGGCCCGGGTACCGGCATGGATCCCCGGGGCCGAGGTCACCTCGGTGGCCATCGAGTACGGCACCATCGAGATAGTGGGTGTGCTCCAGGCCCTGCGGGCCGACGCCTGGTTGTGGGCCCACGGCGACCCGACCTCCCCCGAGGCGGAGCCGATCAGGGCCCAGGTGCGGGCGGCGTTCGCCGACGACGACCCCGCCTGGCTGGCCCGGCTGCGGGAGCAGTTCGAGCTTCGCATGCACCAGGCCATGTCCGGCCTCGGCTCGTGAGCCCGACCGGCACGGCAGGGTCGACCGGCTCCCCCCTCGGCCCCGACCGGCGGGACCAACCGCCGGGGACACGGATCATCCACATCGCCTTTCCCGAAGCCTGGACGGCGGCCCGGTCCCTGGGCCTCTACTCCCATCCCTCCCTGGAGAGCGAGGGGTTCATCCACTGCTCCACCCCCGGACAGCTCCGGGCCACGGCGGCGCGCCACTTCGCCCCCGGGGAGGAACTGGTCCTCCTGGAGTTGGACCCGGCCAGACTGGCCGTCCCCGGGGGAGGCTCCCGGCCGGAGGGACCGGAACTGGTGTGGGAGAAGTCCGGAGACCACGGGGTGTTCCCACACGTGTACGGCCCCATACCGGTGACCGCGATCGTGGCCGAGCACCGCTGGAACGCCGGGGACGACCTCCCCGCCGAGTTCCTCGCCCCCCCGACGTGAGCAACCCATCCACGGTTATCGATGTCGCCGCGGCCCGGGAGGAGACCCCCGGATGCCGTCACGTGATCCACCTCGACAACGCCGGGTCCTCCCTCCCGACAGCGGCGGTGGTGGACGCGGTCAAGGCCCATCTCGATCTCGAGGCCCGCATCGGCGGCTACGCCGCCGCCGACCGGGCCGCGGCGCAACTCGAGGAGGTGTACACCTCCACCGCCGCCATGGTGGGCTGCGATCCCGGGGAGCTGGCCTTCGCCG
>JALSTE010000226.1 GCA_026983855.1 Acidimicrobiia bacterium | reverse complement strand
GATTCGGCGCCACCCCTCGGGTGTGTGCTCTTCATGGCTCGGTCTCCTGACCCGTGTCGTGTCCGTTTGGATGCGATCAGTGCACACTGTTGTGAGCACTGCTCTCTTCAACACCTTCCACCACCGTCCACGGAAAAGCAAGAGCACTGCTCTCTTTTTCTTGCACCGCTCCGTCGAGCTGACATACTGCCCTCATGGACACCCCCGCCTCGGCCCCGAAGTCGGCCCGTCGCATGGTCCGGGAGGAGCTAACCCGCCGGATCGCCGACACCGCCCGAGCCCACCTGGCCCGCTCCGGCCCCTCGGGGCTCTCCCTGAGAGCGGTCGCCCGGGAACTGGGTATGGCCTCCTCGGCGGTCTACCGCTACTTCCCCAGCCGCGACGCCCTGCTCACCACCCTCATCATGGACGCCTACAACTCCCTGGGCGAGGAGTGCGAGGCGGCCGAGGCCGGGGTGGACCGCTCGGACCTGGCCCGGCGCCATCTGACCATCGCCCGCAGCACCCGGAACTGGGCCCTGGCACACCCCCATGAGTACGCGCTCATATACGGCACACCGGTACCCGGCTATCAGGCGCCGCCCGACACCGTCGATCCCGCCACCAGGGTCACCCGACTGCTGCTCGGGTTGATAGCCGACGCCGAGGCATCGGGCTGCCACCCCCCGGTGGACCCGCGAATCTCCGCCTCCACCACGAGGGACATGGAGGACCTCATGGAACGGGTCGGAACACGGATCTCACCGGGCTACCTGTTCGTCTCCCTGGGGCTGTGGGCCCAGCTCTTCGGGTTGATCAGCTTCGAGCTCTTCGGTCAGTTCAACAACGTGGTGGAGGCCCGCGACGACTTCTTCGACGACCAGGCACGCCACATGGCCCGTTTGGTCGGCATCACCGAGGGGGACTGAGCCACCAGCCGTCCCACCGCCGATGCCACGACCCCACCTGCTCGGCGTCACCAAGGACCGCTGAGCCGCCTCGATCCCGGGCGCTCTCCTTCAGCCCCGGCGGCGGCCCAGGATCCGCGAGAGGAGGCCCTCGGGGATCTCGAAGTCGGACGGCAGCAGATCCGGTGTCTCCTCCGCCATCACCTCGAGAACCTCGCGGGGTCTGGGGTTGACGAGCACCCTTGACCCGATGGCCACCGTGGGCACGGTCTCGTTGCCACCGGCGTGGGAGCGGACGAAACCGGCCGCCTCGGGATCCTCCCAGATGTTGTGGCGCCGCACCGGCAGGTCGTAGCGACCCAGGCCCCTCTCTAGGGCCATGCAGAAACCACAGCCCGGTCGCCAGTACAGGTCAATGGCGTCATCCCCGGAGGGCCGTTCGCTGGTCAAGATTCACTCCCGTGGGACTGAGGGCTGGATGGCTGCGGACTAGATGAAACCGAACTGGGTGAGGGCATCGACGAGGGCCCCGTTCAGGAGCCCGCCCGAACTCACGGACACGAGATTCCCATCGACATCGTAGAAGGCGGTGATCGGCATTCCCCGACCGCCGAGAGCCCGGAACAGGTCGCTGTTGCGGGGCCCGACGTCCTTGGCGATGTCGAAGCCATCGATGCCCTCAGCCCGGGCCATCCTCCGGCCCCCGCTGTCGGTGTCCTGGGAATCGACGAACACGAACTTCACCCGGTCGCCGTAGGTCTCCACCGCCGACTTGAACTCCGGCAGCTCGGCCTCGCACACCGTGCACCAGCTGGCGTAGAAGTTGACCACCACCGGCTGGCCCTTGAAATCGGCCAGCTTGAACCTCTGGTCGGTGAACAACCCGGGGAGATCCCAGGCCTCGGTGTCGGCGGTTCCCTTGTTGGAGGAGCTGAATACCCCCGAGACCGAAACCACGATGATGCCGATCACCAGGGCTATGCCCCCGAACAGGGCGACCCAGCTCAGCTTGTTCTTCAGCTCCTCACGGCGCCTGTCCCTGGCCCTCTGCTCCCGGCGCGAGGCCCGGGCCGCCACGTGTTCCGACCCGGACCCACCGCCCTTGGAGCGGTCGGCTCCGCCCTTGGCACCCTGCCTGGCCCGAGCCGGATTGCCCGATCTCTGGGCCCCCGGCCGGGACTTCGGTCGACGCTTCTTGTTGGCCACTGGTTCCCTCTGCTTCCTGTGTTCCCGTGTGGTTGGCTAGCCCAGCTCGACGACCCACCCGAGGCCGATCGAGTCAAGCAGTCTCGAGAGCTGGGCGGTCAGCCACACCAGTTGGTTCATCATCAACAACACTCCGAACGCACCCAGTACCAGCGAGGAGAGAACCACGATCACCGTGAAGTGCCGCTTGACCCAGTCGAAGGCGCCGGTCAACTTGCCGAAGGCCAGACCGGTGGCCAGGAACGGTAGACCCAGTCCGGCCGAGTAGGCGGCCAGGAGGGTGGCCCCCTGGGTGGCCCGGCCGGTGCCGGCGGCCACGGTCAGGATCGAGGCCAGTACCGGACCGATGCACGGGGTCCAGCCAAACCCGAATGCGGCCCCCGCCACCGTCGGTGCCGCCCGGCCGAAACGTCCCAGTTCGGGGTGGAAACGGGCCTCCTGGTACATCCAGGGAGCCTTGAGGAACATCGATCCCAGCATGAACGCGGCCATCAACAGCACGAAGACCCCCGACACCCGGGTGAGGAGGATCTGGTTGTCGAACAGGAAGCTGCCGATGGACGAGGCCGAAACCCCCAGTCCGATGAACACGAGGGAGAATCCCAGTACGAACATCCCCGTGTCCCTGGCGATGGCCAGGGAGTGGCGACGCCCACCCTCCTGCAGCTCGGCGGTGTCCAGACCGGTGATGATCGACACGTACCCGGGCACGATCGGGAGCACGCACGGCGACAGGAAGGAGATGACCCCTCCTCCGAAGGCACCGAGGTAGCTGAAGACGGTGATGGTTTCGTAGCTGTTCATTGGTTGGGTTCGATCCCGCGACAGACGGTTTGGGGGCCGCCGCCCGGATTCTCTGCTTGAACCCGGTTGGCCTCGTGCCTCTTCCCACGGAATCGAATGTCCCGGGGTTCCCGAGAATGTACCGGTGCCCCGCCCTTAGTCGGGGGCGGCCCCGATCGCCGCGGTCACCCCGGGTGCGGCCCGGATCCGGACCTCGGGAACCGGGATCAGGACCCGGCCCGAGCCCGCCCCGACGTCGGGCACACCGGACACCAACCCCGAACCAGCCGAATCAGGACCCGGCCCGGTGGATCTCCCCGCAGGTCGGGCACACCGGACACCAACCCCGAACCACCGGGATCAGGACCCGGCCCGAGCCTGGTAGATCTCCTTGCAGGTTGGGCACA
>JALSTE010000225.1 GCA_026983855.1 Acidimicrobiia bacterium | reverse complement strand
TGACGGCCACCGTGCGGACCCCCACCTCGTGGCAGGCGATGGCGGTGTCCCGGGCGTACTCGAGGAAGATGGTGGGGTCGTTGTAGGTGAAGGCGACGCTTCGACAGCCGAGGTTCCGCGCCGCCCTGGCTATGGCCTCCGGGGAGGCCTCGTCGGCGAGGGTGTCGATCTCGCGGGACTTGGAGATGTCCCAGTTCTGGCAGTAGCGGCAGGCCAGGTTGCACCCGGCGGTCCCGAAGGACAGCACCGGAGTGCCGGGGAGGAAATGGGCGAGCGGCTTCTTCTCTATGGGATCTACGCAGTATCCGCTGGAACGGCCGTAGGTGGTGAGGACGATCCGATCGTCGACCCGACCCCGGACGAAGCAGAGGCCCCGCTGCTGCTCCCTCAGCTTGCAGGCCCGGGGGCAGACGTCGCACTGGATCCGGCCATCGTCGAGGCGATGCCAGTAGCTGGTGTCAGTGGTGTGTGGGTCGTGCCGATCCATCTCCACGGCCATGGTCAGAGCCTATGGTGGAATGGGTCGGGATCGACCGCGGCGGCGTGGGGCCGGTCTCTCCGGGGGGGCGGCGTGGCGGTCCCGATGGGCCTGAATCAGGGAATCGGTTCAGGGAATCGATTCAGGGGACACTGACGATGACGGTCTGGTCCAGGGCGGGATCCGGCAGCCCGGTCTCGCCTATTCGACGCACGAGGTAGGTGGCCTCGGTGGGGCGCCCGGATGGATCCAGTGCGTAGGTGCCGCCCCGACCGTCGAAGTCGATGTCGGTACCCCCGTCCATCAGGGTCAGGCACTGGGCGTAGCTGGTGCAGCGGGTACCGTCCGCGGTCACCTCCACCGCCGCCCTCACCACGTCGGCCGGGTCGGTCGATCCCGCACTGTGGGCGGCGAGGGCGTAGATGCTCACGGCATCGAATGCCTGATCGGCCACGGCGTCGACCGGTCGGCTGATGCTGATCAGGCCCGAGAGCTGACCCTGGTCGAAGGATGCCGATCCCGGGTCGTCGGAGACCACGAATATGGGCATGTTGGAGGGCGTGAGACCCGCGGTGAGCATGGCGGCGTACAGATCGTCGGTGGGATCCGCTCCCACGAAGAGGATCGCCCCGGGCTCGGTGGCCAGGAGGGCGTCGATGTTTCCCCGGGTGGAGCCGAGCTGCGGATTGACGAGGCTCACGTCGGTGTTGCGGGCGTCGAGGGCCGACACCATGGCCTCCACCAGATCGGCGTCGGCCTGGCGGCGGCGTGGGGTCACGAGGGTCAGTCGGGTGACCTCCGGGGGCAGTAGCTTGGACACCACGGACACCAGGCCGGTGGTGGGGGCCTCGAGCTCCAGGTGGGAGCCGTCGGCCGGACCGGTGGTCCTGTCGGGAAGGATCACGAGCGTCGCCGGGCCGACGGCAGCCTTGGTCTCCTCGAGCTGGGAAGCCTTGGCCGGGCCGATGATCAGTTTCGTGTCGGTGCCGATCTCGTCGGGGGAGGCGACCGTCCTCACCGTGAACTCCGACCCGTCCAGGCCACCGGTGTCGTTCACCTCGGCGGCGGCGGCCTCGATGGAGGAGGCGACCGTCGGGTTGAAGGAGTGCACGATCGCCGTGGTTCCACCCGCACCCGGGGTGGGCAGAGCCCCCGGGGCGGCCGTCTCGGCGTTGCCGTCGCCCGAACCGCCGAGGACCACGAGGGCACCGATGGCCACGGCGATGACCACCGCACCACCCAGCACCAGGGGACTCCGCCACCATGGCCGGGCCGGCCCGGCGCTGTCGTCCCCACCGTCGGTGCCTCCGGAACCTTCCGGTGATCCCGACCCGGCGGCAGAGTCTCCGGGGTCGGCACCCGATGGGCCCGGTTGGTCCCCGCCTCCCGCGCCGGGAGGGGGCGGGGGCGGACTGCCGGGGTCGAGTATGACCGTGCCCCCGGCGGGGGGTCGCTCGGGGGCCGGTTCCGATGGCGCAGGCCCCGTCGGATGGACGCCGGAGGGACGTTCGGTGGCCGCCATCATGTCCGTGGCCCCCAGGAGGGTGAAACCACGGCGCCGCAGCCAGCCGGGGCCGAAGCCGGCTGTCGAGGCGTCGGCGACCGCGATACCGAACTCCTCGGCCGACCGGTAGCGGTCGGCGGGGGACTTGGCCAGGGCCCGGTCCACAACCGCGGCCAGTGGGGCGGGTACGTCGGGGGCGACCTCGGAGAGGGGCCGGGGCTCCTCGAGCATGTGACTGCGGATGAGGGCCCCGATCGACTTGGCTCCGGCGAAGGGCAGGGCACCCGAGAGCAGCTCGTAGAACAGGACCCCCACGCTGTACACATCGGAGTGGGGGCCGACATCCTCACCGGCGGCCTGCTCGGGGGACATGTAGGCAGGGGTGCCCACCACCATTCCGGTGGTGGTCAGACGTTCGGAGCCGTCGAGGGTTCGGGCGATGCCGAAATCCCCCAGTTGGAGCACGCCGTTGGTGTCGTACATCAGGTTCTCGGGCTTGATGTCGCGGTGCAGGACGTTCCGGTCGTGGGCGTGCTGCAGGGCGGCACAGGTCGCCAGGACGACACTGCAGGCCTCGTCGGCGGAGATCCCCTCGGAGAAGAAGCGGTCGGCCAGGCTGGATTCACAGCGCTCCATGACCATGAGGCACAGACCCTCGTGCTCGACGTAGTCGTACACGGGCACGATGTGGGGATGGTCGAGCGAGGCCACGGTGCGGGCCTCGGCCAGGAAGCGCTTGCGCACCGACTCATCAGCGGCGAAGGCACGGGGTAGCTGTTTGATGGCCACCGCCCGACCCAGATTGCGGTGGACCCCCTCGTAGACGACCCCCCACGCGCCGCGGCCGAGTTCGGGACCCAGTTCGTAGCCGGGGAGAGCTTCGACTATCAGCTCCCGCTCGCTTCCCATTGCCAAGACGGTTGTCCTCGTGGTCGTGGAGATCGATCTCCCAGGGGTCGATGATCCCATGGTTGCCGTCGGGTTTCCCGATCGGGGGCCCGGCTCCCGGACCGTGGTGTTCATCGAACAGGTCGGAAGCTATCCCGTCGGTGATAGCGGTATGGCCTGTGAGGGTCGGCGGGACCCCTATCGGGTCGGGGTGGTGTCCGCGGGGCGGCCGATCACGGTCCCCCTGCTGCCGGCCTGGGGCAGCATGCCGGTCATCATGCGACTGAGGCGCCCCGGTACCTCTATTCCGGCATCGGCCTCACGGACGTTGACCGCCAGGGAGCACAGGACACTCTTGAGCTGGAATGGTCTGAGTTCGGGATGCTTGGAGAGGATCTGGGCCGCCAGACCCGCGATGTGGGGGGCGGCG
>JALSTE010000224.1 GCA_026983855.1 Acidimicrobiia bacterium | reverse complement strand
GTCGGGGGAGGCGGGACCCTTCCCGTCGTGGTTCCGGTTGCGTACGACGGTGACGTGGACGCGGCCATGGTCGATCTGAGTGAGCAGGTCAACGCGGCCCGGGTCGTGGCGTCGGACCTGGAGATCACCCTGGAACCCTCGGCGGGAAGCGGCATCGCCCTGGAGCCTGTCGGCGCCGAGGCATCGGCCGAGGCAGGCTCTCCGTCGGGCGGGTCGCCCGACTCGCCCGCCGGGGGCGGCTCGGGAATCGCCAACCCCCCGACCACGGAACCCGCCGGGGTCGTCGGCGGAACAGCCACCACGACCGGGTCCTCCGAGATTCCTCCGACAACCTCCACCGCCGCGGGTGAGCCGCCCTCGGGAGACTCACCTTCGTCAACCTCCACAGCGGCGACGGAGACTCCGTCGACCGACGCACCATCGCCCACCCCGACCCCACCAGGGGACGCACCATCGCCCGCCGGTACGCCATCATCCGACGACGACCGGGCCACCGACATCTGCACGGAGGGGGGCGAGGGCTGCCCCGAGGGCGTGGCCGGAACGATCCTGGCGTTACATGCCCTGCCGCCACTGGGGGGATTCGCGGTGTTCAACCCTGCGGTCCCCGGGGCCGGAACACGGGAGCCCTACCCGGTGTGTCCCGCTCGTGAGGCCCGTGAGGGAACGGCCTACTTCGGTGTGTCCACCAACCGACCGGCGACCATCACCATGGAGTACCGCACCCGCGAGTGGCGCCCCGATCACGGTGCCGTGGACTGGACGGAGTTCACGACCGCCACCCCCGCCGCCGGGGACGAGGCCTGGTCGACGTGGTTCGCCGACGACACCAGGGCGGACTCGGACCCCGCGGCGTGGATCGACACCTGCTTCGAACTCGAGGGCCTCCCACCCCGGGACGACTACCAGGCCCGGTTCACCTACACGGCCAAGGACGACCCGTCGGTCACGGCGACCAACTACTTGAGCCTCGTCCCCTTCACGGTGGCCGGCGAGGGGGGTCTGGCCCCCGGCGCCCAGCGCCGACCGACGACGATCCTGCCACTCGGGGTCGATCAGGTCTTCGTGGGGGTGACCCGAACCCCCGGGCAGCAGGTCGCGATATCCGCCCGGCCCAGGGGGAACCCCGCCTCCTGCAACATCGCCGGTGACGAGCACTCGATCTACGACGGTGAGGGTACGGTCCGCGCCGTGCCGGTCTCCGAGACGCCGATCGACCCCGGGGTGCTCTCCGATCCGGCCTACCCGTACCTGCGCGACCACTCGATCTCACTGGTTAACCGCCTCGACCTGGAGGAGGGAACGGACTACGTCGTGTGCATCTACTGGCTCGACGCCGGACCCGCCTTCGACAGCCGGGTGGTCACCGAATCGGAGACGGTGAACGTCTCGACACCCGAGGCGTACCGACCCACGGTGGTCCTGCAACGACTCACCAACCTGGTCGGGGATGCCCAGCGGGTGGAGATCTCGGTTCCCCAGTGCGGTGGCCGTACCTTCTCCTATGACCTGACGGATCCCACCGCCACGGTGCGCGATCGCACCGGGGCCCTACAGACGTATGGCGACCCGATCGTGGTCTGCACCCTCGACAGACGTCTCAACGAGGTGAACCGACGGGGCATTCTCGTCAACACGGCGGTGCGGGACTCCGGCGGAAACTGGTCCACGGGGGGCGCCTACATACGCACGAACGTCACCTGCGGAACGAGTCCGTGCCTGCTCCGCCTCAACGAGCTGGCGATGCTGCCCCTGCCGGTGGTGGAGGCCGGCGGCGAGTGCGGCACGGGCTTCGGCACGGGGTGCCTCCGGGGGACGATCAGCGCGGGGGACGCCATCATCGAGCTCAGGTACGACGGGTCGGTGGGCTCGGGTGGATCCAGCTGGGTCATCGGCGAACCCACCCCGTTTGACGACAGCCCGCCCCCGCTACCCGAGGACCCCCGCATCTCGGTGTCGAAGACCCTCGAGCTGATTGATGGTCATCCGACGAACGGGGCCCGGGCCAGGCTCACGTTCGTCGCCGACCGGCCGGTGACCCTGGACGTTGCGGTCACCGGAACGGGACCGACGGAGGAGGCGTGCTCCCTCGGTTCAGTGGACGGAGTCAGCCGGACCACCCCGGCGATGACCCACACGGTGACCCTCGAGCCACTCTGTCTCGGCCGGGGATACCGCCTCACGGTCACCGCCGCCGACGCCTCCGGCCGGCTGGCCGACGTGGTGGGCGAGGGCCTCCGCACCCCGGGAAACACAATCGACTTCTCCGTACCCCCCGTACTCCTGACCACCGATATGTCCGCCTCGATCAGCATGGCCCACGACGACCACTCCCACACGGTGTACGTCCATCCGGTACGGGCCACCAGCTCCGACGTGACGGGACCCGTCGGGTTCAACCTGGGGTGGACCTGGCCCACGGCCGACCGGGAAGCGGCCCGGCGCGGCGGCTGGTCGCTCTTCGGCCTGCACGGGCAGGCCAACGCCTGCGGTGAACCGGGGGCGGCGCCCCTGGAGGTCTTCGCCCGGCGAACTCCGACCGGTATTCCCCTCCAGTCACACCTGCTGGCGTCCCAGAATGGGGCGGGGATCAGCTTCGTGGTGGACATCTACGCCAACCGGACTCCGGGGCGGGCGGTCACCCGGGACTGCGCTCGCGGTGAACTCGAGGAGAGCGTGGTGCTGTCCACCGATGCGAGCCTGGCGGATCTCTTCGATGGTCTGACCCTGACCTCGGACTCCGGTCGGGTGCGGTTGACGATTCGTGCGGTGAACTTCCGCAGCGAACTCATCGGCTAGCGACCGGCTGGTGGGCGGGCACCCGAAGCCGAGGTCGCCCCGGCCGGGACTCCCGGACATGTCACACCCCCGCCCCATGGTGAGGAGAGGGCGGCCCACGACGACCCGGGCACCGGCCCGAAACTAGGCTTTCCCGTGCCGAAGGTGGAGACAATGACAGAGCAACCCCGACCCCGGTCCCACGGCTCGGATCCCGAGGGTGAGCACCCCGAGCCCGACGAGGGCGGGCACCCCCCGGCCACGGTGGGGAAGACGGTGAAAGAGGGGCACTGGCATTCGCTGTCCCTCCTGGAGCAGGTCGCCGCGGTCCACTCGACCCGCGACCTGTACCGCCAGGTCGACGGCCGGGAAATCTACCTCCGGCCCACCGACAGCGGACTCACGGTCCTGCCCCTGGATCCCGAGGCCCCCAAGTTCGTCGGGGCCGGCCACCTCGGGTCCCTGCCACCCTCCAAGAAGGAGGTCACAAGGAACTGGGCCGACTATCAGCGGAAACTCAGTACCGCTCA
>JALSTE010000223.1 GCA_026983855.1 Acidimicrobiia bacterium | reverse complement strand
CGAGGTCGGCGTCCTCCCTCACCTTGTAGGCGATGTGGTTCATTCCGGCCTCATCGGCGGGGCTGAGGATGATGGAGTACTTGTCCCACTCGTCCCAGCACTTGAGGTAGACGTTGCCGGCATCGTCCACGTGTTCCTGGATCATGCCGTTCACGTTGATGTAGTGGTTCAGCGCCGCCTCCATGTCGAGGACACGGAGGTTCACGTGACCAAGTCTCAATACGCTCATCGATTCACTCCTGATTGTTGGATTCCTGATTCAGATTGATTCTGGCCCCTGGAGGGGGTTCTGGAAGCCCACACCGGGGGGCGTGGTGCCTTCTCCACCCTCATGTCGCTGCGGGGGAGGGTTCGGCAGGCCAGGGCGATTCCCTCCCGACGGTCATCCTCGGTGACATGGCGGCGGCTCATGACCTTGAAATCGGCCTCACCCCCGATGATCCTGATTCGACACACCCCGCAGCCACCGCCATGGCACCCCGAGGGGATCAGTCTGCGGCCGACGGCCTTGAGGGCCTCCAGGAGATGCTGGTCCTCCCGGCACTGGAACTCCTCCCCTCCCGGTTCAACGGTGATCGTGTGTCTGGTGGTCTTGTCCTCCACGGGCTCAGATGACCTTGAACAGCGGACTGCGGTTCCGGCTCTGGGCCGAGGATTCATCGAAGAAATTCTCCAGGTACATGTCCCTCTCGAACAACCTTCCCCTCATGAGGGTGGTGACACAGGCGTCCACCATGGGGGGCGGGCCGCAGAGGTAGGCGGTGTTGCCCTCGAAGCGACCCCCGTAGATCTCGGCCGCGGCCTCGTGCACGAATCCCCGCAGACCCTCCCACGGGGAGTCCTCGGGCTCGGCCGACAGGACCGGGAGATAGCGGAAGTTGGCGTGCTCGGCCGCCAACTCCTCGAACAACCCCCGGTAGTAGAGGTCGGCCCGGTCACGGGCTCCGTACACCAGGGTGATCTCGTGGGTGTCCCCGGTGGCCAACAGGTCCAGGATCATCGACTTGGGGCTGGAGAGCCCCGATCCCCCCGCCAGGAACAGGATGGGTTCGGGGCGGGACGTCCTCACGAAGAAGCGACCGTAGGGGCCGGTGAAGGAGAGACGGCTCCCCACCTCGAGCTCCTCGTGAAGCCAGGTGCTGGCCTTTCCACCGGGAACGAGGCCCACGTTCAACTCCAGCCTCGAGCCCTCCTCGGGCACGCTGGCGATGGAGTAGGCCCGGGGACGGTCCACCCCCGGAACACTGAGGTTGATGTACTGACCGGCCTGGAACTCCAGGGTGTCGTCCCCGAGATCGAGGAATATGCCCCGGATGCGGGGAGAGAGCTCCTCGATCCGGACCACCTCCCCCACGAAGTCACGGACGGGGAAGTTGCGGGCGTCCTCCTCAACCTCGAGGTCGGCCTCGATCACCACGTCGGTGAGGGGGGTGGCGGTACAGGCCAGACACCAGCCCTCCTCCCGCTCCATGTCCATGAGGGCGAAGTGAGAGGCGTCGCCGTGTTCCACCTCCCCCTCCAGCACCTCCACCTTGCACGTGCCGCACAGCCCGTGCACACAGGCATGGGGAAGATAGGCGCCGGAGCGAAGAGCGGCGTCGAGAATCGTCTGACCCTCGGCCACCTCGACCACATCGCCCGTCGGCTCGATGGTCACCTCGTGGGACATCATCACTGTCGTTCCCTGTCGCTGCTGGTCTGCCGTGGCGGAACCGGTGCCGGGGCCGGGCCCTCAGCTACCGGAGCCGCCGATCCCGTTCAGGCCCGGGGTCACGAAACGGATGAGGGACTTGTGACCTATGCCGTTGTCCTCCAGGCTGGCCTCGAAATCGGGCTGGAAGGGCTCTCCGTCCAACATCCACTGCACCTCTTCCCAGTTGATCTGCGACCACTCCGGGTGGGGGGCGTAGGCGGCCGGCATGACCTCGCTGACGAAGGCCCCGAACGGCATCCCGGGGGGGAGTGGGAAGGCCATGGGGGCGTCGATCATGAGATGACGGTCCCAGCCGATGGCCACCATGATGTTCCCGTGGAAGTTCTCGACGGGGTCCCGGGGTAGAGCCGGGTATTCGCCTATTGCCTTTACAACCATTGCTGATAACTCCTCTGGTCTGCTGCGGGGGACGGGGACCGCCCGGCGGGCGGGTGCCGGCCGGTCCCCACTACCGTCCGCTTCTAGCTGGCCTTGATCTCACCGCCGGAGCCCTCATCGAGCCCCTTCCACTGCTTCCAGCGCTCCTCATCGGGGGAGCCGACGTAGTCCATGTTGTCGGCACCGATGTTGAGGTGGTAGTGCTCCAGCACCGCCGGCAGGCCCTCACCGCCACAGTTGCCCTGGAAGATCTGCTGGGGCGGCATCCAGGCGTGGACGTACTTCTCGGGTTCGTTCACGAAGATGTCCCGACACGGGTCGGAGCAGAAGTGGTACCTGTCGCCCCCGTACTCGGTACTGCGGTAGGAGACCAGGGTGGGGTCATCGGGCTCGGTGAAGCCCATCGGGATCTGGCAGGTCTGACACACCAGGGGCAGGGTCTGGCTGTAGTAGCGGTTCCCGGCCTCGGCCTGGTCGATCCAGTACTCGTACCGGGGCCGGTAGTAGCGGTCGAACGTGTCGGGGTACTTCTCCGACAGCCAGGCCATCTTCTTCTCGTCGGGCATCCAGGTGTGGATGGCCGCCGCCGCGGTGTGGTTGTAGAGGATGCCCCAGACCTGGTGGCTGAGGTGATCCTTCTCCTTGGTGCAGATCTCGGCGTAGTCGGGCATCTTGATGCCGTAGCGGGCCAGGTCGTTGAACAGGGCCCCGCCGTTCTCCTCGAAGTAGATCTCCCAGGCCTCCTTCCAGGACATGGGGCTCTCGGGGAGCATGTAGTCCATCATGGCGCTGACCAGGCTCAGGACCTTGTATCCCCGCCACAGCCACTTGTCGATCCAGCCCTGCACGATGGGAACATTGTCCTCGTGCTGCTCGAGCATGAACTTGATGGCCTGCAGGCCCAGGGTCATGTGCCGGGCCTCGTCGGACTGGGCCGAGAAGCCGAAGGTGACGGTGGACATGTCGCCGTTGTAGGCCGCCCCCGACATGAAGGGAACGAACAGCAGGTTCGTGAGCACGTACTCGAAGGAGAACCCGATCGCCACCATGAACTCGAAGGGTCCGGCCGTGTTGGCGTCGTCGAAGAACGACTTCGGCACCGAGAGGTACCAGACCCAGTCATGCCACCAGGTGAAGTCGTGGAAGCCGTCGAAGAACTTGTTGAAGTGGCTGATGGTGTGGACCTGGGTCTGGGTGTGCCGCAGCTCATCGAGTGAC
>JALSTE010000222.1 GCA_026983855.1 Acidimicrobiia bacterium | reverse complement strand
CCCCCCCTCCGCCCTCAGGAGATCCCCGACCGATCCGAGGCCCTGGCCCACCTGGTCGAGAACGCCGCCGGACACCTCGGAGTGGCCACCGCCGCCGACCTGGCCGATTACCACCGATTGGCGGCCGCCGACTGCCGCGCCGCGATCAGGACCCTTCTGGAACGGGAACGCCTCGTCGAGATCAGGGTCGGAGGTTGGAGGCACCCCGGCTACACACTCCCGGATTGTCCCCGGCCCCGGAGACGGTCCGTCAGCACCCTGCTGTCGCCCTTCGACTCGATGGTGTGGTGCCGCCCCCGCATGGAGCGGCTCTTCGACTTCCGGTACCGCCTGGAGATCTACACCCCCGCCGCCCGGCGCAGGTACGGGTACTACGTGCTGCCGTTCCTCCACGGCGACCGTCTGAGGGCCCGGGTGGACCTCAAGGCCGACCGCGCCACGGGGCGACTGCTGGTCCATTCCGCCCACGGTGAGCCCGACGACGACGTCGACGGCACCGTCGAGGCCCTGGCGGTGGAGTTGTCCCGACTGGCCCGCTTCCTGGGACTGGACCGGGTGACGATCGGGGACGGGGGCGATCTGGCCCCCCTGCTGCGGAGGCACGGCGCCGAGTTCGAAGCCTGATCCCGCCCCGGAACGACCCCGCTAGGCTGAGATCCTCCCGTCCCCAACACGCGGACCGCACGAACAAGAGCACGGCATGGGACCTGGCACCCTTTCCCGACGCCCGATCCCGCCCCGAGACGACCCCGGTAGGCTGAAATCCCCCCGCCCAGAACCGGCGGACCCTCACATATGAGAGCACGGCTTCAATTTTGACCCTACCGCTCCGCCCCGGCGACAAACCCCCGGTACCCCTCCCGACCAGACCCACGATGATCCGTGGCCTAACCCTGGCCTGCCCCGTATGCGGGACCCGGGGCCTGTTCCGACGGTGGGTGAAGATGGTCGAACGTTGTCCCACCTGCCACCTGCGCTTCGAACGAATTGAGGGGCACTGGTTGGGGTCACTGTCGATCAACACCGTCGTCAGCGCCGTGACCCTGCTGGCCATGGTCACCGCGGCCATGGTGATTACCCACGCCGATCCCCCGATCCCCCTGCTCCTGGGTCTGTGCGTGGCGGTGGCCGTGATCCTGCCGGTGCTGCTGTTCCCGTTCACCCGGACCATCTGGTCGGCGGTGGATCTCCTGAGCCGTCCCCTCTCCCCCGGCGAGGTGGACCCCCGCTACGACCCCCAGGAACTGGCCGCCCTGGCCGCGGAGAGGGCCGAGCGGGCTCAGCGGGCCCTGCGGGACGGGACCGGTTCAGGCGATGGTGTCAGTGGCCCCGAGCCTCGTACTCGTCAAAGCGGGGAACCTCAGCCCCCACGGTCGTCTCGTCCCCATGACCGGTGAGCACCCGGGTGTCGCCGGGTAGTCCGGCCACGTGACGCCTGAGGCTGTCCATCAGGGTTCCGAAGTCCGAGAACGACCTGCCGGTGGCCCCCGGGCCCCCTCTGAAGAGGGTGTCGCCGGAGAACAGGACCCCCAGATCCGGAGCGTGGATGCAACACCCGCCAGGACTGTGACCCGGGGTGTGCATGACCCTCAGATCCGAACCCCCCAGGGTGATCACCTGGCCCGAGGCCAGTTCGAGATCGGGTTCCCGATCGGGGTGAACCACGTTCCACAGCATGCGATCGTCGGGATGAAGCATCAACGGAGGCCGACCGGTGTCGTCGGCCAGGCGGGCGGCGGCGTTGATGTGGTCGTTGTGGCCGTGGGTCAGGATGATGGCCTTCACCACCCGGTCACCGACCGCTTCCACGATCGGCCGGTGGTCATGGGCGGCGTCCACGACCAGGCACTCCCGGTCGTCACCCACTATCCAGATGTTGTTCTCGACCTCGAAGTCCTCACCATCGATGGAGAAGATGCCCGAGGTGGTGAGATGCTCGACCCTCATGGCCGGGCCGGGCGGTCCACGGGTGCCACCGGCGCCGTCACAGCATCACCACCGAACGCAGGACCTCGCCCCGCTCCATCTTGTGGAAGGCCTCCTCCACCTCCTCGATCCCGATCTTCTCCGACACGAACTTCGAGAGATCGATGACCCCGTTCAGGTGATGGTCAATGAGCATGGGAAAGTCCCGGGTGGGTAGGCAGTCCCCGTACCAACTGGGCTGCATGGAGCCCCCGCGGCCGAAGAACTCGATCATCGGCATCTCCCACTTCATGGTCGGAGCCGGCACACCGACCATCACCAGCCTCCCGGCCAGGTCCCGGCTGAAGAAGGCCTGCTCGAGGGTCTGGGGGAGGCCGATGGCCTCGATGGCGACATCGACCCCGAGCCCTCCGGTCAGTTCCCTGATGGTCTCCACCGCGTCCACCTCGGTGGAGTTGACAGTGTCGGTGGCACCGAACCCTCGGGCCCACTCGAGCTTCTGCTCGTCGATGTCGACGGCGATCACCTTGCGGGCCCCCGAGATGGCCGCACCGTAGATGGCGGCATCACCCACTCCACCGCATCCGAACACCGCCACCGTCTCACCCCTCTGGACCCGGGCGGTGTTGAGGGCCGCGCCGAAGCCGGCCATCACCCCACATCCGATGAGACCCGCGGCCTCCGGCGGGGCGGCCGGATCGACCTTCACACACTGGCTCGCCGCCACCAGGGTCTTGTCGGCGAAGGCCCCGATTCCGAGGGCGGGGCTGAGTTCGGTGCCGTCCTCCAGGGTCATCTTCTGGCTGGCGTTGGCGCTCTCGAAGCACAGGTGGGGCTTGCCCCGACGGCAGGACCGACAGGTCCCGCACGGGGCCCGCCAGGCCAGGATCACGTAGTCGCCCGGGGCCACCTCATTGACCCCCTCACCCACGGACTCCACCACCCCGGCCGCCTCATGGCCGAGCAGGAACGGGAACTCATCGTTGATCGCGCCCTCTCGGTAGTGGAGGTCGGTGTGGCAGACCCCGCACGCCGCGATGTCGACGACGGCCTCGCCGGGACCGGGATCCGGGATGAGGACCGTCTCCAACGACACTGGAGCCCCCGCCCCGTGCGCTATCACACCACGAACCCGCTGAGTCATACTCACTCCCAAACGATGACCTGCCGCCTCGGCGAATCGTGTTCATCGCCGATCCTGACCGAGGCGACAATACCCCAGATCAGAGGTCCCGATCGGAGCCCGAAAGAGCTGCCACCGCCGGGCACCGAGCGGTTCGAGAGACGCGGGTCCACCGGCGGCCACCATGCCCCTGCCCCCACGGGGAGCCCGGGCACCGAGCGGTTCGAGAGACGCGGGTCCACCGGCGGCCACCATGCCCCT
>JALSTE010000221.1 GCA_026983855.1 Acidimicrobiia bacterium | reverse complement strand
GGCGGAGGGTGGGGCAACGTCGGGGTTCCGAGCGTGTGGGCCGGTCCGTGGGTTCGGGTCTGAGACCCACTCCGCCAGTGATGGGGTTCCGAGGGTGTGGGCCGGTCGAGGGGCGGTCCGGTGACCTCGTCGCCGTTTTCTCCGTATGCCGGTCGTCAGGCTCGCCGACGCACCCTGCGGCCCAGCGATTCCAGTGAGGGCACCACCCCCCGACGGAAACCCAGGAACAGAACCACGATGACGATGCCGTACAGCATGATCCGAAGCTGGGCGAAGTCGACCAGGATCTCATCCACGATGGTTAGGGCGATGGCCCCGATCACCGGGCCCAGTAGCGATCCGATACCCCCGAAGACCAGCATCACCAGGACCCTCACGTCGACGGCGCCGAAGGCGTAGGTGGTGGGGGCGATGAACTCCCGGTGGTGGGCGAACAGGGCCCCGGCGAGGCCCAGCATGGCCGATCCGATGAGGCCGGCGTAGACCCGGTAGCGGGTCACGTTCACCCCCGACAACTCCGCCGCCACCTCGTCGTCGCGCAGGGATCGGAACGCCCACCCCACGTGCGAACGCTCGATCAGGCGGTAGAGCACCAGGTAGGCCACGACCAGGCCCAGGAACACGTAGTAGGGGGCCACCCGGGTGGTCAGCACGGTGTCGGCGGCGGCCTTGACCCTCAGTCCGGTCTCACCACCGGTGAGGTCCTTCTTGCCCAGGACCAGGTTCTCATAGGACAGGGAGAAGGCCAGGGTGACCACACCGGTGAAGATGGCGTCGAGGGACCGGCTGACCGCCACCCAGCTCAGGAGGCCCCCGATGGCCGAGGCCAGCAGGGTCCCCAGGATGACGCCGGGTAGGAAGGGCCAGCCGTGTCGGGCCGTGAGGATGGCCGAGGTGAAACCACCGATGCCCGCCAGGGCCCCGGTGCACAGGAAGAGCTGGCCGGTGCTGCCGAGGATGATGTTGAAGGCGATGGTGTAGGCGGCGAAGACCATACCGATGATGATCACCGTCATCATCGAACGGGAGTCGGAGTAACGTATCGGGACCAGGGCCAGCAGGGCCGCGGTCACCGCGATGGGGGAGTACGCCCTCAGCAGGTCGGCCGCCCGCCCGGTGGCCGGGCTGGTCGCCGGGGCGGTCACGTCCCGCCCCCCAGGATCCCGCTGGGTCGGAACACGATGGTGAGGGCGGCGGCGGCCAGGAGCACGATGGCGGTTATGTAGGTGCCGATGTAGAAGGCGCTGACCGTGTTCACGATACCCAGGAGGATTCCGGCCACGAAGGCCCCCGACACACTCCCCAGGCCCCCGACCACGGCCACGATCAGGGCGAGGATGGTGAGGCTCACCCCGGCGGTGGAGGTCACCGGGGAGGTCATGGCCCGGGAGACGGCCACCAGGCCGGCCAGGGCTCCGCTCAACCCGAAGATCACTGACCGGACCAGTGACGGGTTGATCCCGCACAGGCGGGCCCCCTCCTCGTCCTCGATGATGGAACGGGTGGCCCGCCCGAAGGTGGTGTAGCGCAGGAAGACGAACAGGGCCGCGCCGGCCACCACGGCCAGGGCCGACGCCACCAGGCTTCCGACCCTCATCGGCACCCCCAGAATGGGGATGGGATCGCCGCTGATCCTTATGTTCAGGGCCTCTATCGGGTACTTCCACTCCAGATACCCGTCGATGATCGTGCCCAGGCCCAGCATCAGCAGCAGGCCCAGCAGCACCCGGGCCTCCCCCTGGAGGCGGTAGACGGGTCTCATGATGGTCAGATCGGCGGCCAGGGCCACCACCGCCGCGGCGGCCAGCCCCGCGGGCACCGCCGCCCAGAGGGACATGTCCGCCTGGGTCATGCGGGCTATGACGATGGCCCCCAGCACCGCGAACTGGCCGTGGGACAGGTTCAGCACCCCGCCCAGGCCGTAGATGAGGGTGAGACCCACCCCGAGCAGGCCCAGTTGCAGTCCCAGCACTATGCCGTCCAGGAATACGGCGGTCACGTTTATCCCTCCCTCCTCAGGTGATACCCAGATAGGCCCGCCGGACCTCGGCGTTGTCCCCGAGCTCGGTGGCGGATCCGCTGATGGTGATGCGACCGTGGTCCAGGACGTACCCCCGGTCGGCGAGGCTCAGGGCCAGGGGGACGTGTTGCTCGGCCACCAGTACGGTGAGGCCCTCCTCCCTCAGGCGTCCCAGGGCGTTGTAGGCCTCCACCGCCAGCACCGGGGCCAGGCCGGTGGTGGGTTCGTCGAGGATGAGCAGACGGGGCCGCGACATCAGGGCCCGGCCCACGGCCAGCATCTGCTGCTCACCCCCACTCATTGTTCCGGCATGCTGGCCACGGCGTTCCTCCAACCGGGGAAACAGCTCGTAGACGGAGGCCAGGGTGGCGGGATCGGGGCGGTGCGGGTAGGCACCCAAGGCCAGGTTCTCCTCCACCGACATGGTGTTGAACAGGTGCCTCTCGGCGGGGACGAAGCCGATTCCCGCCCGGGCCACCCTGTGGGCTCCGATACCGGTGATGTCGTTCCCGTTGAAGCGGACCTTCCCTCCGGTGATCGGCACCAGTCCGCAGATCGTCCGCAGCAGGGTGGTCTTGCCAGCCCCGTTGGAGCCGATGACCGTCACCGCCTCACCCGAGCTCACCACGATGTCGATGTCGTAGATGACGTCCTCGCCCAGGTAGCCGGCGGACAGGCCGCTCACCTCCAGGAGATTGTCGGTCACCGGTCCCGCACCTCGCCGGGGGACCACCGTGGCTCACACATGGGTGTCGATCTCGTCGCCGAGGTAGGCGGCGACCACGTTGGGGTCGGTCATGACCTGGTGTGGCTCGCCGTCGGCCAGGATGGTGCCGAAGTTCAGCACGACTATGCGTTCGGCCAGGCTCATGACCGCCTTCATTACGTGCTCGACCCAGATCACGGTGAGACCGAGTTCGTCCCGTGCGGTGCGCACCATGTCGATGGAGGCCTGCAACTCGGTGTCGTTCAGCCCGGCCATCACCTCATCGAGGAGTAGCAGCCGGGGGTTGCCGGCCAGGGCCCGGGCCAACTCCAGGAAGCGCTGTTGGTGGAGGGTCAGATTCCCCACCTCCTCGTGGGCCCGGTCTCCGAGTCCCACGAACTCCAACATGGCGGTGGCGCGATCGCGGGCCCGATCCACCCGGGGCCGGGAACCGGGGCTGCCGAACAGGGCCCCCAGGGCCACGTTCTCCAACACGTTCATGGACTCGAAGGAGCGTGGGGTCTGCAGCACCATGGCTATCCCCAGCCGGCGGACGTCGTGGGCCCCCAGCCCCTCGATTCGGCGGCCATCGAACTCGATGGATCCCCGGGTGGGGGGCTGGAGTCCACTTATGGCCTTCAGCAGGGTGCTCTTGCCCGCTCCGTTGGGCCCGACCAGGGCGACGATCTCGCCCTGAGCGACGTCGAGGTCCACCCCGGCCACGGCGGGGAGGCCCCCGAAGTGCTTCTCGACTCTTCTCAGCTTCAGAAGGGTCACGACTTCGGGGGCCTCAGGTCGCCGGGGTCACGTGGCCGGGAGTCAGCTTCCGGGAACGTAGGGGACCAGCGGGTCGGACTGCACGAGCAGCTCGGGCCACCAGTCACCGGCCTGGTTGAGACCGTCGGGGGCCGGGCCCGGACCGATCTTCACCAGCAGGGGAGCGGACCGGGCCAGCTCACCCCACTCGGTCCACTCCAGGGGATAGGCGAGACCCGGGGTGTCGAAGCTGTTGGCGTGGAGGTAATCGGCGATGGCGGCGGGGTCGTCGCCCACCTCGCCGATGGCCTCGGCCAGGGCGGTGACCGCTCCGTACATGGCCACGGCGTCGTCCTCCATGAACGGCTGGCCGGTACCGGAGATGTAGCGCTGGGCCAGGTCGGCGTAGGAGCTACCGAAGTAGTCGGCGCAGCTGTAGTCCAGGTAGCGCCCGATGGCGGCGTCGCCCATGCGTTCCATCACCGCGCTGAGCGAGGAGGATGGGCCGGTCACCCCGACGTCCATGCCCAGGTCGCCGGACTGCACCAGGATGGGCCCGACTCCCGGCGGATGACCGGTGCCGAGGATGATGTCGGGGTTGAAGTCCTCCAGGCTGCGGAGATAGGTGGTGAAGTCCTGCTCCTTGACCGGGGCCACCTCGATCTGGACCTCGACACCCTCCATGTCACCGAAGGCGTCCTCCACGGCTCCCTTGAAGGACTGACCCCACTCGTAGTCGGCGATGATGGCCCCGACCCGGGTCAGGCCCTGGTCCTCCACGTACTTCGCCCACGGGGCGGCGATCATCGGTGCCGCCGGTAGGCAGGTGCGGAAGGTGTAGCGGCTGTCGTTGGTGAGGATGGCGGCCGATCCGGCCTTGCTCAGGAACAGCGGGATTCCCTCGTCCTCGGCCATCTGGGCCTCGGCCAGGGCCACCCCACTGGAGATGGTGCCGGCCACGGCCACCACGTTGTCCTCCAGGAGGCGTTCGAAGCCCTTGACCGCCTCTTCGGGATTCGACTGGTCGTCTACGACGACCAGTTCCAGCATCCGGCCGTTGATCCCCCCGGCGGCGTTGATCTCGTCCACGGCGAGTTGCATGCCGTTGGAGACGGGGATTCCCCATGAGGTGAACGGTCCGGTGAGTGAGGTCAGGGCGCCGATCCGGATTGGTTCGGTGTTGGCCGGTTCGGTCGCTGCGGTGGTGGTGGCTCCCGAATCACCACCGGTGTCGGCGGCGGTGGTGGCGGTCGTGCCGCTGTCACCACCGGTGTCGGCGGTGGTGGTGGTCGGGGCCTCGGCGGTGTCGCCACCGGAGTTGCCCCCGGAGTCCCCGCAGGCGGCGGCCAGCAGGGCCAGGGCCGCCAGGAGCACCAGCCAGCGGCTCCACAGGGATTTGTCGGATCGTCTACGGGTCATGGTCTTCTCCCCCTCGGTCGTCGGACCATGTTCGTCGGGGCGGAGGTTACGCACCTGTGGCGGTCGTCACAAGTACAGATGACGCTGTTTCCGTGATTCGGGGCCGGCGGCGGAAGGTGGGAGACCGTTCACCCGGAAACCTGGGGCAGCTCGAAACCGAAGAAGCGGGCGGCGTTGCCCCCCAGTATCCGGGCCCGGTCGCCCTCCGAGAGGTGGGCCGAGGTGGCCACCAGTTGCCCCGGCTCGATCTCACCGAGGGGGAAGGGGTAGTCCGATCCCATCAGGATCCGCTCGGTTCCCATGACCGCCACCAGCAGGGCCAGGGCGTCGTCGCTGAACACGGCGGAGTCGACGCTGAAGCGATCGGCGTAGCTGGATGGTGGGCGGGGACAATCGACCCTGACTATGTCGCGGCGACGCCAGGCGTTGTCGACCCGGCCGATCTGGGCGGCGAAGTTGCCCCCACCGTGGGCGAAACACAGGCGCAGATCCCGGGGCAGGCGCTCGAACGCACCCGAGAGGATCAGGGACAGGATGGCCAGATGGGTCTCCGCCGGCATACCCACCAGCCATTTGAGCATGTACCTGGCCATGCGCCCGGGGGCGAACATGTCCCAGGGGTGGATCAGCACGGGGATCCCCTCGGTTCCGCAGAAGGCCAGGAACCGCTCCAGTTCGGGGTCGTCGAGGTTCCGTCCCCGGACGTGGTTGCCGATGTGGATGCCCACGTGACCGGTGTCCATGGCCCGGCGGGCCTCGCGGCAGGCCCGGTCCACGTCCTGGAGGGGAACCTGGCAGAGGGACTTGAGTCGGGTGGGGTCGGTCTCGCACATCTCCCGGGCCAGGTCGTTGATCATGGCCGACCAGCGCTCGGCCACGGCGGGTTCGGCGTCGTAGGCGAACAGCATCGGGGTGGCCGAGATGACCTGGACCGTGACCCCCGTGTCGTCCATCTGGGCCAGTCGGGCCCGGGGATCCCACAGGGGGGCCTGGACCGGGCGGTACTCGGAGTCCCCGGCCATCATGAACCCGGTCCCGTCCCCGTCGTCGCGCAGCCAGGGAGTCTCGGCCAGCCCCAGGGTCTCCCCCTGGGCCCGGGTCAGCAGGGGATAGAAGTGGGCGTGCACGTCGACCCGGGGTGGCCCGTGGAGCTGGTGTCGGGCGCCGGTCACGTCGACTCCTCCCGGCCCTCATGGCGGAGAACCGCGGTGGCCTTTATCTCGATGGCCAGATGGGGGTGGGGGAGCTGGTGAACGGCCACCGTGGTGCGGGCCGGAGCCACCAGTCCGGGAAAGGCGGGGTCGGAGAAGAAGGCGGCCCAGGCCCGGTTGTAGGCCCCGAAGTCGTTCATGCTCACCAGGAACACCGTGGCGTCGACCATGTCGCCGCGATCGAGGCCCACCGTGGCCAGGATCCTCTCGATGTTGTGGAGAACCTCGGTGGTCTGCATCCCGACGTCCACGGTGAGGGTGCCCATGGCGTCGACCTGGGCCCCGGCGATGGTGTTGTCGGGCCGACGGGAGCTGGTGCCCGACACGAAGGCGAAGCCACCCGCCACCCTCAGGTGGGGGAACCTCCCCCGGGGGGTGACGAGATCGGTGGCGGGTCCCTCGACCGGATCGGGGCCCGTCTCGTGAAGGTCATCGGTCATGCCCCGATGTTCGCACGGTCGTGGCGGTCGATGCCCGTTGGGTCGGTCCAGGCCGAGCGACAGGGGGTGCGGTGGCCCGTGGTCCCCCGACATTGACACCCGATCAATGGGTTCCTACGTTCGGGGTAGTGCCAGCGGGTGACCGCAGGGGACAGGAGGGTACCGAGCCGTGAAGCTGCACCCGAGACTGCAGGCCTTCGACTTCGAGGGGTGGATCGAGGAGAACCGGGACCAGCTGCGGCCCCCGGTGGCCAACAAGCTCCTGCACACCGACACCGGGATGATCGTGATGATCGTCGGGGGCCCCAACACCAGGGTGGACTTCCATGACGATCCGGTGGAGGAGTGGTTCTACCAACTCAAGGGGGACATGATCCTCAAGATCGCCGAGAACGGCGAGATCTACGACGTGCCCATCCGCGAGGGCGAGGTGTTCTTTCTGCCCGCTCACACCGTCCACGCCCCCCAGCGGCCCCAGGAGGGCTCGATCGGTCTGGTGGTGGAGTCCCCCCGGATGTTCGGGATGAGGGAGGGCTTCGAGTGGTACTGCTTCAACTGCGGTACCCGGGTGCACCGGGTGGAGGTGCCACTCACCAGCGCCTCGGGGATCGTGGACGCCCTGCCCGGCATCTACGACGCGTTCCACGACGACATCGAGGCCCGGACCTGTCCGCAGTGCGGGGAGCTGCACCCGGGCAGGGGTGCACCACCTGAGGGCTGGGTCGAGATCTGAGTTCGCCGACGCGGTCCCCGCGCTCGAGCGGTCGGAACTCGGCCACAACCGCTCCCCGGTCGGGGCGGGGGGAAGGGGGCCGGATCAGCCACCCGCTGGGGCGGTCAATCCGGTGGTTCGAATCCGAAGACACGGCAGGCGCTGGCCACTGCGGTGGGATCGCCGTGGAGGTGCAGCTCACCCCCGGAAACGAGATCAGTGGGATCCAGGGCCCCCTGACGGAGCTGCAGCAGGTGGATCGTGCTCAGCCCGAGGTGGACATCGGCCTCCTGGGACGGACCCGGGGTCACACCGCAGCGGTCGCTGGGACGGAGGGGGATTCCCTCAGGGCCATGGGTCGGGCCGACCGAGAAAGTGAAGGGACCGCGATCGGTGAGGTCGACCTGGACGACCATCTCCCATGGTGGCAGGAACTCCGTCCGGGCGAACGTCAGCAGTGCCACGGGGGTCTGCTCGGGGAAGATCTCCAGGGAATCGGAGGGACGATCCATCAGGTCCACACCGAATCGGCCCAGTTCCAGGATGACCGGCTCGAGTGCGCGGCCTCGTGGCGTGAGCCGGTAGACCTGCCGGGCGGCGGGCGGCGGTAGCTCAGCCCTCTCTACCAGGCCGATGGCCTCGAGTTCGCGGAGTCGATCGATGAGGAGGTTGGGTGCCAGGCCGGGTAGGCCCCTCCTGAGATCGGTGAATCTCCGGGGTCCGACGAGTAGATCCCTCACTATGGGGAGGGTCCAGCGACCCCCGACCTGATCGAGCGCCATCGTCACGGGGCAGAACTGTCGGTAGCTGCGTGGGGCCATCTCACTCGCGGTGCACCTGCCGAAACGGCTGGGCCAAGATAGAAAATTACCTATTGCCAGGTTTAAAAATTGATACTAGAACGGCGGACATCGGGGACACCAATCCGGGCGACCCTTTCGGCCGACCGGCCGGAGGTCCGGAAATCCACTCCGGGGGCAGCAACGCCCGGAGGCCGCTCCCCGGAAACGGAGAGAACCGTGCCGACCCGCACCGAGTACAAGGCCGGGACACCCTCATGGGTCGACCTGATGACGACTGACGTGGCCGCGGCCGAGGACTTCTACGGTCGTCTCTTCGGATGGGAGTACGTGGCCAACCCGACCGAACACGGCACCGACTACGTGATGGCGTTCAGGAATCAGCAGTCGGTAGCCGGCATGGCTGAACAGGGACCCGAACAGGCCCGGGCCGGGGTCCCACCCATGTGGAACACCTACGTGAGCGTCGACGACCTCGAGGCGACGGTCGCCAAGGTGGCCGGGGCCGGTGGGTCGGTGATGATGCCGCCCATGAAGGTGGAGGACGCCGGGATGATGGCCGTGATCGTGGATCCCGCCGGGGCGGTCGTCTGCTGCTGGGAGAAGCTGGGTCACGCCGGAGCCGGCCTCGTCAACGAGCACGGTTCCCTGATCTGGAACGAGCTGATAACCCCCGACCCCTCCGCCATCAGTGGCTTCTACTCCGAGGTTTTCGGCTGGCGACCCGAGATCATGTCGATGGACGGGAGTGACTACACGGTCATGAACGTCGACGGTGCTGGAGTGGCGGGGGCCATGGCCACCCCGGCGGAGGGGATTCGCCCTCACTGGGGCGTCTACTTCGCGGTCGATGACTGTGACGCCTGCGTGGCCACGGCCCGGGAGGCGGGGGGTACGGTCCTGATGCCCCCGATGGACACACCCGTCGGTCGCATGGCGGCCCTCGCCGATCCCCAGGGGGCGACCTTCTCGGTGATGACCCCGGCCCAGCCCCCCGCCTGACCGCCGTACGCCCCACCGATCACCGCCCCGACAGGGCTCTCCCGCTCTCCCGTGGTGGAATCGGGTGAGGATCCGGGAGGTCGACGGTGGTCGCGCGCCCGGTCTTCATCGGCGGTGGGTTAGCCGGGTTGCGGGCCCTGTTCGGCCTCGAGGGTCTGGAGGGTCCGGACATCGGCCGGGTCTGCTCCAGCCCCATGGTCCACGCCATGAAGTGGGGACTCGACAGTTGGTACCACCACCCCCGAGGGCACATGCCCCCGGAGGCGTCGCAGAATGCGCTGCCGTGGACACTGGAGAGTTCCTGGATCCAGAGACTCTGAGATCACCGTGCCCGGGGGAGCACAGTGGTCGGGGTCGAAATCGCGGTCGGTTCTGTCCTGAAATCACCGTGTCCCGGGGGGAGCACAACGGTTCAGATCCGCTCCAGGTCACCTCCGTCGAACAACGCCTCCATCTGCTGATCCTCGACGTCGGCCCTCATCGCCTCGTCGCCGGGAACGCCGCGCCGCTGGGAGGCGGCGTCGAGTATCAGGGGCAGCAGTCGGGCGTCGCTGGTGGAGTTGAGGAACAATCCGGGACGTCCCAGCACGTAGTCCACGGCCCGGCCGACCGCCCCCGGGTCGGTGAGGGGCTCATACCAACTGAACCGCCGTTCGGGGTTCGCGCGCCAGCGGCGTCGCGCCACGGCCTTGATGGTCTGGGTGGCGACCCCCCGCAGTGAGCACAGGCCGAGCAACTCCCGTACATCGGCCCGGTAGGAAGGATCGGACATCATCGTGAAGTTGTAGGGGAACAGCACCGAGTCGTAGTCGAACTCACCCAGACTGCGGATGTGCATCCGGGCGATGCGGGTGCCGTGGCCGGTGACGCCGATGTGGTCGACCAGCCCCTCGTCGCGGGCGGCGAGCATCGCCTCCAGCGCCCCGCCGGATCGGTGGACGGTCTCCCAGTCCCCGGGCTCGACGAGGTTGTGGAACTGGATCAGGTCCAGACGCTGGACCCCGAGGCGCTCGAGGGAGAGCTCCAACTGGGCCCGGGCGCCGGAGGCGTCGCGTCGGTCGGTCTTGGAGGCCAGGAAGACCTCGTGGCGGTGATCGGCCAGCCACGGGGCCAGTCGAAGTTCGCTCTCGCCGTAGGAGGCGGCGGTGTCGATGTGGTTGACGCCGGCCCCGGTGACCTGGGCCAGAACCCGGTCGGACCGCTCCTGGCTCATTGCGGCCAGGGCCGCGGCCCCGAAGATGACCCGGGAACTCCGGTGTCCGGTTTTCCCGAAGGGTGCGCGCTCGATCATGACCGGAGGCTACCGGCGGCCGGGCCCACGGTTCCCGACGGACGACTCGCTCCGGCGGGGCCGGGCCGGGTCCCCGGAAGTGGGGTCGGTGGTCTGGGGGTGCCCGGTTCGGGACGGGACGACAGTGGAAGGTCTGGGTTGGGCCCAGGTGGGGTCGGTGGTCTGGGGGTGCCCGGTTCGGGACGGGACCACGGTGGCACATGGGGGCGCGCCGGCACGGCGTCGGCGGATCGGGGGCCCGCTGGGTAGGGTCATGACGGCAGAAGGGGGAGACATGGCGACTATCGAACTGAAGGCCGCCGATGGCCACGTCCTGAGTGCCTACGAGGTGCGTCCCGAGGGAGCGGGCGCCGCGGTGGTGATCATCCAGGAGATATTCGGGGTCAATCCCCACATCCGATCGGTTGTGGACCGCTACGCCGCCCACGGCTACCACGTGGTGGCCCCGGCCCTCTTCGACCGGGCCGAGAGGGGGGTGGAGTTGGAGTACACCCCCGAGGGGGTGCAGGAGGGCCTGGCCCTGAGGGGCCGGATCCCATGGGAGGACACGATGGCCGATGTGGCCGCCGCCGTGGAGCGGGTTTCCGCGACCGGTCCGGTGGCGGTCATCGGGTACTGCTTCGGTGGGAGCGTGGCCTGGCGGGCCGCCCACTCCCTTCCCGTCGCCGCCGCCGTCGGCTACTACGGCGGGGCCATCGCCGAGTTCATCGATGAGGAGCCCAGGGTCCCGGTGATGCTCCACTTCGGTTCCGAGGACCAGTCGATACCCCCGAGCGTCGCCGAGGAGGTCCGGCGCCGCCACCCGCGGGTGGAGGTGCACGTCTATGAGGGTGCGGGCCACGGCTTCAACTGCGACGCCCGGGAGTCCTTCGCTCCGGAGGCGGCCGCCCTGGCCGAGCGTCGCACCCTGGAGTTCCTGGCCCGGTCCGGTGTGAATCCGTGAGGCCGATGACCCCCGCCGAGGTGGTCGAGTTCATGTCCGAGGGCTCCCGAACCGGGAAGCTGGCGGTGGTCCGCAGGGACGGGAGTCCCCACGTCGTGCCGGTGTGGTTCGACTTCGACCCCGAAACGGGGGACGTGATGTTCGTGACCGGGGGTGACAGCCTCAAGGCCCGGTGCATGCGCCGCGATCCCAGGGTCTCGATCTGCGTGGACGTCATGGAGATGCCGTTCGCCTTCGCCCGGGTCGACGGGGTGGCCGAGATCACCACCCATTCGGAGGATCCCTCGGCCCTGAGACGTTGGGCTACGGAGACCTGCCGCCGTTACGTGGGTGAGGAGCGGGCGGTCGAGTTCGGTGTCCGCAATTCCGACCCCGGTGAGGTACTGGTGCGGGTGACTCCCACTCGTCATGTCGGAGCCTTCGGGATAACCGACTGAATCGCGGTCGGCGGACCCCACGGGTGCGAGGTCCGGACTTGATCGTCGGGTCGGCCCGCCACGACCAGACCGCGGACCCCACGGGTGCGAGGTCCGAACCCGGCCGCGGCCCCGCCGGGATGGTGATCGACAACCGCGCCAACTCGGGGGCCGGGGGATGGGGCGGTGCTGGAGGGGTGCCGGTGCTCCACCCGGCAGGAGGGTGGATCACCCACGATCGACTCCGGGTCGATCAGGGGAGATCCGCTCAGCCCAGATGGAGGTCGAAGGCGTCGATCCTCCGGTAGAGGGTCGCCCGCGATATCCCCAGTAGCCGGGCGGCCCGCACCTTGTTTCCCCCCGTCGTCCTCAGGGCCTCGAGTATGTCGTCGGCCTCCCTCTGCTCCAGACCGTGCAGGGGTCGGCGGGTCGGGTTGCGGTCAACTCGGGGGGGAAGATGAGCGAGCTCCAGGGGCCGGGCACCGGCCCGGTCCACCGTCGCCCGGAGCACCGCCTCCAATTCACGGACGTTCCCCGGCCAGGGCTGACGGCGGAGTACGTCGGTCAGCGACCGAGGTACGTGGGTGTGGCCCATCCCGGCCAGTAGATGACGGGAGATCTCCACGATGTCGGATCTCCGGTGCCTCAGGGGGGGAATCCTGATCCGCAGCACCGACAGCAGATCCTGCAGCATCGCGGCACCCGTACCGGAGGGGTCGGTGGTTCCCGAGGTGGCGATGATCCGGGTACCGGCCGGGCGCTGCTCGATCATGCCCGCCACCGCCGCCGCCATCCGATCAGGGAGCAGTTCGACGTTCCGGAGCACCACGGTGACCTCCGATTCGAGGTCGCGTTCGAGTTGCCGGAGCCACTTACGCGCTCCCAGGTGGGCCACGGCACCGCAGTCAGCCACCGGGGCCCCGGGCTCCCCCGACAGCGCGGCCACGGCCCGGGCCAGGGTCAGGCGGCCCGAGCCCCTCTCCCCCGTGATGAGGAGGGGCTCGCGGCTGAGGGCGGCCCGCTGGGCGTCGGTCACCACCGCCCGCCACCGTTCACTGCTCCCGACCATGCCCGGTAGGCGGGGCTCACGGCGACTCCGGCGGGCTCGTCGGCCGGCGGGTACCAGCTCGACCACCGCCCCCTGCAACTCCGCCCCGCGGTGGAGGGGTCGGCAGCGGAGACCGACCGGCGGAAGGGAGTCCCGGGTGAGTTCGGTGATCTGGTCTCCACCCCTGCCGATGGCCGCTGACACGTGTTCCCACAGTGTCCGGTGGTCGACCCCCGACAGGAGCCGCTGGGCGGCGGGCCCGGCGATGAGCACATCGGCGTTGACGGTGAGAACCGGGCTCTCGGCGGAGGTTCGGGAGCGGAGGAACTCCTCGACCAGGATGCGTTCCGCCGGCGTGGCCCTCTCCAGGATGATGTGAGCCATCTCCCAGGCCACGGTGGTGGTCATGGGCAGCAGCAGGGGGTTGGTCTCCCCGACGGGGCACATGATTCCGATGGTCCCCCTCACCGCCGAGGAGATCGGGTCCACGATGGGGGAGTTGACGCACGTGAAGGGTCTGAACATCTCCAGGTAGTGATCCTCCCCGACCACGACCGTCGGCCGGTTCGTCTCCAGGCAGGTACCGACGCCGGTGGTACCGGCATCTCTCTCGGCCAGGCTGTAGCCGACGTCAACTCCGCAGGCGTCCATCGATCCGAGGATCTCGCCGGTGCCCCCCGAGCGGTGGGTCACACGACCGCTGGAATCGGCCATGACCACTCCGATCGGGCAGTCGCGGAACTGCGAGTGGAGATGGTCGAGGAGGGGACGGACGAGTTCGGTGAGATCGTCCTCCTCGGGGGTTGGCTCCCCGACCCAGGGCACCTCGGACCGGGCCGGATCCACCCCGAGTCGGGACACCCGTCGGTGCGAGGCCTCGATGACCTCGCCCATGTGAACGCTGCCCATCTGGAGATCACCCATGTGTGTGGTGGATCCCATGGTCGAACCCCCCTCTGACCGAGTCCCTGCGGGTTCCCTCGGGCCACCCTATGACGCGACGGGGGCGACTGTCTCGGCGGTGTCTCAGATTGAGACACCGCGGGGTCTCGGGAGCCGCGAAGCTGGGTTCCGGGAAGGGTCCGGGGTCGCGTCGACCCCGGATGCGGGGAAGGCCCATGGAGACACCGTGACCGGTTGCACCACCGTCGGGATCATCGCCAACCCGGCCTCGGCCCGGGACATACGACGCCTGGTCGCCGAGGGGGCACCGGTCACCACCAACGACAAGATCGGCATCCTCAGGCGGGTCCTGGCGGGTCTGGGTGCCGTCGGTGTCGACCGTGCCCTGTCGATGATCGATCTATCGGGAATCTCCGGCGGTCTGCTGGCCATGGCCGGTCGGGACTCGACGCGGGGCTGGCCCCGTCTGGAATTCGTCGATCAGGAGATCACCCAGACCCACCGGGACACGGTCGTGGCGACCCGGGCCATGGTCGAGGCGGGTGTGGGGGCCATGGTCGTTCTGGGCGGTGACGGCACCAATCGTCTGGTTGCGGCCGGAAGTGGTGACATTCCCCTGGTGTCGATATCCACCGGCACCAACAACACCTTTCCCCGCTTCACCGAGCCGACGGTGGCCGGAATGTGTGCGGGACTGGTGGCCTCGGGGGCGGTGCCGGTCGGTGACGTGACCCACCGGGCCAAGTACCTGCTGCTGGAGAGCGGCGGGGTGTCGGAGTGGGCCCTGGTCGACGTGGCCGTGACCGACTCGCGGTTCGTGGCCTCGGGCGCGGTGTGGGACCCGGCAGGGGTGTCCGAGCTCCACCTGTGTTTCGCCGAGCCGGCGGCCATCGGTCTCTCATCGATCGGGGCCCATCTGGACCCGGTCTCTCGTCACGAACCGGAGGGGCTGACCCTGATCCTGGGTTCACCATCGGAGGTGACGGTCACCGCGCCGATCGGTCCCGGTCTGGTCCGTGAGGTCGGTGTCGTGTCCCACGAGAGGATCCGACCCGGCGAACCCCGGTCGGTGGGTGGCGGAGGCGGGGTCATCGCCGTGGACGGCGAGCGTCTGGTCCGACCCGAACCGGGGACCGACACCTCGGTGACCCTCAGGACCGATGGTCCGGTGGTGGTCGACGTCGGGGCGGCCATGGCCCGGGCCGTCGACCTCGGGGTGTTCGTGGATGATCCCCGTCACCATCGGGGATCCCACGATCCGTGATCTCGGGTTGGGACGACCCACGGCCGGCCCCATCGGCCGCCCGATGACCCACCCGGGACCCGGCGACGGATCCCCGGGTCGGTCCAATCGGGGGACCGCACCACAGAGACACAGCGAACAACCGTTGACGAGAGCGAGGAGAATGAGATGACGACACCCGATCGTGCCGACCTGTACGCCGGGATGGTCAGGATCCGGAAATTCGAGGCCCGGATCCTG
>JALSTE010000220.1 GCA_026983855.1 Acidimicrobiia bacterium | reverse complement strand
CCAAAGATGTGGGGTTGTTCACATATGAATGTGAATCACCGTTCACCTTAGGTTCGGTGGATCGCGGCCGAATGGTCACCCGATGAACCGCGTGTGCCCCCCTGAGCCCCGTCATGTCCGGATCCCGGTATCCGTCATGGCCGTCGTGGCCCTGCTGTTGGGTGTCGGCACGATGGTGGTCGTCCCTAAGTCCGCCGGGGCCGATTCCGTCGATCCCCCGGTGGTGCGGGTGGCGGGTGGTCTCACCGGCGACGTCGGTGACGGTGGAGCGGCCGTCGCCGCGCCCCTGAACGGTCCCTCGGCCGTGGCCTATGACGCCTCGGGCAACCTCTACATCGCCGACCGGGACTACGACCGGGTGCGCAAGGTGTCCCCCGACGGGATCATCACGACGGTGGCCGGGACCGGACTCCGCGGGTTCAACGGTGACGGGGGACCGGCGACCGAGGCCGAGCTCTACCAGCCCTACGACGTCGAGGTGGGGGTGGACGGCTCCGTGTACATAGCCGACTACGGTAATCACCGGGTTCGCAGGGTTGATCCGGCGGGGATCATCACGACCGTGGCCGGCAACGGCTCCACCGTGGCCAACGGCGACGGCATTCCGGCCACGGAGATGACCATCTCCGGGCCCATCGGTCTGGCCCTCGGCCCCGCCGGCCTGCTGCACATCTCCGACTACACCCTCCATCGTGTGGTCAGAGTCGACGCCTCGGGGATCGCCCACTACGAGGTGGGCACGGGCAGCGGCGCGTACTCGGGGGACGGTGGCCCGGCCACGGCGGCGAGGATCCGCAATCCCCGGGGCCTGGACTTTCAGGCCGACGGCTCACTGCTGATCGCCGACTACTCCAACCACCGGGTGCGCCGGGTCGCTCCCGACGGCACCATCTCCACCATATTGGGCACCGGCTCGTCCAGTCACTCCGGGGACGGCGGCCCGGCCACCTCGGCCGCGGTACCCACCCCCACTGCGGTGGCGGTGGCCCCCACGGGGGAGATCTACGTGGCCTCCTACGGCTCGCACCGGATCCGGGTCATCGATCCGGGGACGGGTATCGTCACCACCTTCACCGGCAACGGGACCAGCGGTGTGGCGCCCAACGGGACGGCGATCACCGGAGCGGCCGTGCGCAACCCCATGGGAGTGGCCATCGATCCCGGCGGTGACCTGGTGTTCGCCGCCCCGGTCAACAATCTGGTTCGGTCCACCGCCGGTGGGGTGATCAGGACCATCGCCGGAGGGCCCTCGCCCGGTAGCCGCATCTTCAACGGCGACGGGCCCGGGCTCTCCACGATCCTGAGCGTCCCGAGGGGGATCTCGATCTCCCCGGAGGGGGACATCGTGTTCGCCGACGCGGGCAGCAACCGGGTACGCCGCATTCTGCCCGACGGCCGGGTGGTGACCCTGGCCGGAAACGGGTCCAACACCTACAACGGCAGTGGACTCCCGGGTTTGGCCACCGGCATCTACTCCCCCTACGACGTCGCCCACGGACCGAATGGCACCATCTACCTCACGGAGGTGTCGGGCAACCGGGTGCGGCGCATCGAGTCCGACGGGACCGTCAGCCTCCTGGCCGGGGACGGGGTGGCCGGATTCTCCGGTGACGGGGGTCCCGCTCTCCTGGGTAGATTCGCCAGTCCCCGGGGGATCGCGGTGGCCGGTGATGGAACGGTGTACATAGCCGACTACTCCAACCAGCGGATCCGCCGGATCGCCCCTGACGGGACCCTCTCCACCTTCGCCGGAACCGGAACAGCGGGTTTCTCCGGCGACGGTGGGCCGGCGGTCGCCGCCGAACTCAACAACCCCAACGACATCGCCCTCGGACCCGACGGATCGCTCTACATAGCCGACCTGTCGAACAACCGGATCCGCCGGGTCACCCCCGACGGGACCATCTCGACCTTCGCCGGAACCGGGCTCACGACGTGGAACGCCGACGATCTCAGCGCCCTGGCCACGAACCTGCCCGGACCCCGCAGCATCTCGTTCGATTCCTCGGGTCAGCTCTACGTTGCCGCGGGGGTCAGAATCGTGCGCATCGACACCAACGGCGTGGCCCACGAATTCGCCGGCACCGGAGGTTCGGCCATAACCCCGGACCGCACCGCCCTCACCACCGACCTCGGCAACATGGAGCAGATAGCGGCCGCCGACGGTGTGGTTCTGGTGTCGGACAGTCAGCGTCAGCGCATCAGGCTGATCGGTGAGCCCCCCACCGCGGTGCGGGCCCTGGACGCCCAGCCGGCGGCCACTGGGGCCAGTGCCCAGATCTCATGGACCGCCCCCGACCGGACGGGTGGGCTGGCCATCGGCGGATACGAGGTGACCGTGGACGATCCGGGGGTCGCGGTGGCCACCTCGGGGACGGGCGCATCACTGACCGGCCTGGTGCCCCACCATTCCTACGTGGTGAGCGTGATCGCCCGGACCATCGCCGGGACGGGTCCGGTCGCCACGTTGACGTTCACCACACCGAATCCCCCGGTGGAACCGGGTGGAGGCACGGATCCGACACCATCGGCGCCGGTCGAGGGCTATCGGGTGGTCACCAACCGCGGTCGGGTCATCGGCTATGGCGACACCCAGGGCGTCCCACCGGCAGATGGAGAGGCGTCGGTGGTGGCGGCCGCCCGTGGCGGCGACAGCGGTCTCCTGCTGCTTCACTCCGATGGCCGGGTCACCACCACCGGCGACGCGGTCTGGCGGGGGGACATGGCCGGGACGGCTCTCGACGCCCCCATGGTCGCCATGGCCGTGACCCCCGACGGGAACGGGTATTGGCTCCTGGCCCGTGACGGTGGGGTGTTCGCCTTCGGATCGGCGGGGTTCTTCGGCTCCACCGGCGGTATGCGACTGGCCGCCCCGGTCGTGGACATGGCGGCCTCGCCCGACGGCGCCGGCTACTGGCTGGTGGCCGAGGACGGCGGCATCTTCGCCTTCGGTGACGCCCCCTTCCGGGGAAGCGCCGCGGTACTAACCCTGGACGCACCGATCCGATCCATGGCCGCCGCCGGTGACGGTTACTGGCTCATCTCCGAGGACGGGGGGGTGTTCACCTACGGTCTCCCCTTCTGGGGTTCGGTCCGCGGGCGATTCCCGACCGTGCCGGTTGACTTCGTCCCCCGCGGCGTGCGCATCCGCGGCCTGGGTGACGGTGGGGGCTACCTGATCCTGACCGTGGACGGGGTCGTCAGACCCTACGGACGGGCCATCGCCCTACCCGACCCCGGTGAGGTCCTGACCCCCGGTGAGTTCGTCGTCGACCTGGTGCTCTGAGCCGTGCTCACCGGTGGAACTGCTCCC
>JALSTE010000219.1 GCA_026983855.1 Acidimicrobiia bacterium | reverse complement strand
TGCGCACCGCCTCGTCGTCGAGGCTGGAATCCTGGAGGAGGGCGGTCAGATCATCCCCCGAGGCGCAATTTGCCATGGCCTGCTCACCGGCCCGCCGCAACTCATCGGAGGGATTGTCAGTGGCCAGGTCCGAGACGCTGAACCCGGCCGCATCGAGCTCGTCGAAGAAGCACTCCGCCGCCGGTTGGGACATCCCCTGATCGACGAGCTGCTTGACCCCGTCCTCCCGGGAGGCCCCGCTGCCGCACGCCCCGGCGAGTAGGGCCAGGGACAGCAGTATCCACGCACCTCGTCTGAACATGACCGCCTCCCGTGTCGCGAACGATGCCGTTGGTCACCACCAGGACGCCAGGCCCGGCGGGCGGTTACAGCCCTGAACCAGAGCGCGCCCCGGATGACCAATGCACCGGCGCCAACCCCGGCGGCATTGCGTTCGGCCCCGCTACCGTCACCCGGCCTCGGATTCCACCACATCGGACACGGGGACCGGTCAGGACGGGACGCACACACGTATGGCGGCGATGAACAAGTCCCGTACCTTTGGCGGCATTTCCGCTCCTGGAGCGTCCCCGATCATGTCCGCAAGGGTGACTCCCTGGTCTATGAGGTAGTCCAAAACGCATTCAGCCTGGTCCCTGTCGAGGACGCTCCCAGTTCCCTCCATGATCGCGTCCACGAACTGGCCGCGCCTCTCCTCATCGCTCAGGCTCACGTTCTGGGCCATGGCTCTCATATCGTCCCCCGACGCGCACTTGATCATGGCCTCCCGGCCGGCCTGCTGTACCTCTGGCGACACATTGTCGCCGCTGATGTCGGAACCGCTGAACCCAGCGGCGGTGACCTCGTCGACGAAGCACGCCGCCGCTTCCCGGGACATCCCCAGATCGACGAGCTGTTGAATCCCGTCCTCCCGGGAGGTCCCATTGCTGCACGCCCCCGCGAGTACGGCGAAGGCCACCAGAATCCACAAACCACGTCTGAACATGACCACCTCCCACACCGTGACCGGGACGATGAACAAGACAATGAGTAAGTGTCGGGATGACCCGACCCCGGCTACGGCCCTCGACCGCTCAACCGGCCGAACACATGACATTCAGGTCGACACCGCCCTCGGTCATTCAACCACTGTGTCGCATGACGGGGCGTCAACTTCCGGGCCATGAACGCCACCACGGCGTCTCTTCGGCGTTGGGAGCCGATCATGGTTACCAGTTCCATCGGGGGGCCCGCCGGTGCCGGAGCCTGGTCCACTCGGCTCGGCCTACTCGATCCGCATCCCGCTGATGGCCCGGCTGATGACCAGTTGCTGGATCTGCTCGGTGCCCTCGAAGATGTCGTAGATCTTGGAGTCGCGGTGCCAGCGCTCCACCGGGTAGTCCTTTACGTAGCCGTAGCCGCCCAGGATCTGGATGGCCCGCTCGGTGACCCACACCGCCACCCTCCCGGCCTTCAGCTTGGCCATGGAGCCCTCGGCGTTGCGGAACCCCCGCCGCTTGCCCAACCAGGCGGCCCGCCACACCAACAGGCGGGCGGCGTCGATCTCGGTGGCCATGTCGGCGAGCATGAAGGCGATGGACTGGTTCTTGATGATCGGCCGCCCGAACTGGACCCTCTCCTTGGCGTAGTCCAGTGAGTACTCATAGGCGGCCCGGGCCACACCTATGGCCTGGGCCCCCACGGCGGGACGGGTGGCCTCGAAGGTCTGCATGGCCGCCTGGGCCTTGCCCTTCTTGCCCTCCCTCACCCGGGCCAGACGTTCGTCCAGCTTCTCCTTGCCGCCCAGCAGGCAGCTCCCCGGGATGCGGACGTCATCGAGGATCACCTCGGCGGTGTGGCTGGCCCTGATCCCCAGCTTGGAGAACTTCTGACCCATGCTCAGGCCCGGGGTGCCCGGGGGGATGACGAAGCTGGCGTGGCCCCGGCTCTTCAGCTCGGGGTCGACCACCGCCACCACCACGTGGATGTCGGCGATGCCGCCGTTGGTGATCCAGGTCTTGGTGCCGTTCAGCACCCACTCATCGGTGGCCTCGTCGTACACGGCCCGGGTGCGGATGGCCGAGACGTCGGAACCGGCGTCGGGTTCGGAGGCGGCGAAGGCCCCCAGCTTCACGTGGGCGGCGTCCCCGTAGCACTGGGGCACCCACTCCATGACCTGCTCGGGGGTGCCGGAGGCGGCGATCCCGGCCGCGGCCAGGGCACTGCCCATGATGGCCATGCCGATACCGGCGTCTCCCCAGAACAACTCCTCGATCACCACCGGCATGGTGAGCCCGGTGGGGTCACCCATCATGGCGTTGGCCATGAACTCCCAGCCGTAGAGCCCGATCTTGGCCGCCTCCTCCAGGATGGGCCAGGGGGTCTCCTCCCTCTCGTCCCACTCGGCCGCCGCCGGCCGCACCACGTCCTCGGCGAAACCGTGGACCCAGTCCCTCAGGTCGGTCTGTTCCTCACTCAGCTCCAGTGAGAAGGTCATCGTCGTCACCTCGAGTTCCCGGCGACCCTCGGCGGTCGCCCGTAGCCCCTAAGTTACCCGCCGGTAACATGGGTTGGGTAAAGAGGAACAGGGCCAGGGCCACGAGCCCCAACCCGGCGGCGACCAGGTAGGTGGCCGACGGGCTGGCCCAGTGATAGACGGCCCCGGCCAGCACCGGACCGACTATGCGGGCCAGGGCCCCGCCCGACTGCTGTACCCCCAGGGCCGCCCCCCGCGAATGATCGGGGGCGGCGACGCTCACCAGGGTGCTCATCGAGGGTGACACCAGGCCCTGTCCGCTCACCAGCAGAACCAGGCCCACGGCCAGACCGGGGATCGAATCGGTCAACCCGATCACGATCAGGCCCGAGGTGAGCAGGGCCAGGCCCCCGGCCAGGACCCGGGCCGAGCCGTGGGCCCGGCTGAGGTGGCCGATCAGACCCCCCTGGACCGCGGCCAGCACCAGGCCCACGGCCACGAAGACACCGCTGATCGTGGCCTGGGTCCAGGCGAAACGGTCCTCGGTGAGGATGGCGAAGGTGGCCTCGAACCCGCTGAAGGCCGAGATGGCCAGGAAGGCCACGATCACCAGTTGGGCCAGGGTGCCCCTGAACAGCTCCCGGCGGGCGATCACCGGGCGCTTGGACGCCAGATGGCGGGGATTGGTCTCGGGCACCCGACGCCAGGCGGCCACGGCGTTGATCGCGGCCAGGGCGGCGGCGATGTAGAACGGCAGCCGGCGGTCGACCAGACCGGCGAGACCCCCCAGGGCCGGGCCCAGCACGAAGCCGAGGGCGAAGGCCGCTCCCAGCATTCCCATCAGACGGGGGCGTTCGGACTCGTCGGCCAGATCGGTGGCCGACGCCTGGGCCACCGCCACGCTGGCCCCCGACGCCCCGTCGACGATCCGCCCCAGGTAGAGCCAGATCAGGGTGGGGGCCAGCCCGGTCAGGAGACTCCCCAGGGCCGAGCCCAGCAACGAGATCACCAGCACCGGACGCCGCCCGATGCGGTCGGAGAGTCGACCCCACACCGGGCTGAACAGGAACTGGGCGGCGGAGTAGGCGGCGACCAGCAGACCCACCTGAAGGCCCGAGGCCCCGAAGTCGGTGGCGTAGGCGCCCAGGATCGGTATGACCATTCCGAAGCCCACCAGATCGAGGGCGACGGTGGACCACAGAGCGCCGAATCCCGGGGGGAGGGGAGCCTTGGTTCGGGACCGGCGGGGGGAAGCCACCGGAGTATCCAACGACTATCCCCGACCGGCGTCAAGTACCAATGGTCCCTCTCAGCCCACCCTGCGCAGGCGGGGACCTCTGCGGGAGTCGGTGGCGGGCTCCTCGTCGATGGCGACGATGCGGCCCTTGCCGGTTCTCTTGGCCTCGTACATGGCCCGGTCGGCCCTTCGCACCAGGTCCTCGGGGTCGGCGGGGGCGGAGGCTCGGAAGGCGATGCCGATGCTGGCCGAGATGCTCACCTCGTGGCGGCCGAGGCGCACCGGCCGGTCCAGGGCCCGCAGTATGCGCCGGGCCGCGGCCCGGGCCGCCCCCTCCTCCTCGACCCTCTCGAGGAGCACCACGAACTCGTCACCACCCAGGCGGGCCACGGTGTCCCCGGGGCGGACGGTACGCCGGATCCGGAACGCCACCTCCTCCAGGAGGATGTCGCCCGCCTCATGGCCCAGACGGTCGTTGACGGCCTTGAAGCCGTCCAGGTCGATGAACAGCACCGCCAGACCGGTGCCCGCCGCGGTACGCCGTTCGGTACGCCGCCGGAGTCGCTGGTCGAACTCGGCCCGGTTGGGCAGTCCGGTCAGGGAGTCGTGGAACGCCTGGTGGGCCAGCCTCTCCTTGAGCACCCGGATCTCCTCGAAGGCCCGGGCCTGGGCCAGCACCGTTCCGGCGTGGCGGATGAGCAGGTCCAGGGCCGCCAGGATCTGGTCGGACACCACCCCGCCCACGGCCACCGCCGCCACCACCCTCTCGCCTCCGGCGACGGCCAGGACCTGGGCCGCCACGTGGCCGCCGACGGGCCCGAGGGTGACGATGTCAGTGGCCTCACCGGGACCGAGTTCGGGGCCCGTCATCATGGCCACCCGGGCCAGGGCGGGGTCGTCACCGGGGGTGGGGCGGGTGACCCATCGGCCCCGCTCGTCGACCACCGCGATACCGGCCCCCTCGACCCCCAGCCGCCGGGCCGCCCCCACCAGATTGGCCCAGACCGCCCCGGGATCCAGCGAGGTGAGTTCCCGGGTGGCCTCGGCCACCGTGGCCATGATCTGGGCCCTCCTCACGGCCTGGGTCCGCACCGTCCGGTGGCGGCGGGCCTCCCGGGCCAGTTGGGCGGCCAGGAAGCCGGCGACCATACCCACCACGATCAGCACCCCCACCCTCTGCACCACGGTGGCCGGACTGAAGGTGACGGTGGGGTAGCGGGCCGCCGACCACACGTCCCGGGCGATGTACACCCCGACCATGAGCCCCAGCACGAACACCGACATCCGGGTTCCGAACCTCAGGGCCGCCTCCAGGATCGGCAGCACCAGCAGAACCCACAGGCTGCCCCGGGGATCCACCCCCGCCAACCACACCACGGAGACCACGGCCCCGGTGTCGACCACCAGACCGATGATCGACCACCGTCGCAGCGAGGCCCGGCCGACCATGCCCAGCCGGGTGGGGTCGACCAGATCCACCAGCAACAGCACGCAGAACAACAGGATGGCCAGGGCCACCGGGGGGATGATGGGGGCGGGGTCGGACGGCAACCGGGCCGTGACCAGCAGAGCGGGTATGGCCACCGCGGCCACGGTCCGGGCCCAGCGGACACGCACGGCGTTGCGGACCGCCTCCGATCCCATTCGCCTCATGGTTCGATTTCCGGTGGTGGGCATGTTCCGCCGCCCCTCGCTCTACGACCCAGAGTAGCGGAGCGACCACGCTTTGCGGCTCATTGGTCCGGGTGTCTCCAATTGTGCTCGGAATGTGTTGGAGTACCCCCGGTCGGGCTCGGTACCGTGCACCCCTATGACCAACGTTCCGGACCGGCCCACCCTGGAGGGCCTCGAGGACAAGTGGAGCCGCTGGTGGGAAGACCACGGCACCTACCGCTTCGACCGCTCCGCCCCCCGAGACCGGGTGTTCGCCATCGACACCCCGCCCCCGACGGTGTCGGGCTCGCTCCACGTGGGCCACATCTTCTCCTACACCCACACCGACGCCGTGGCCCGCTACCACCGCATGAGGGGGGAGGCCGTCTTCTACCCCATGGGCTGGGACGACAATGGTCTGCCCACCGAACGCCGGGTCCAGAACTACTTCGGGGTGGCCTGCGACCCCCACCTGCCCTACGACCCCGACTTCGAACCACCCGAGACACCCGGCAAGCGTCCGGTGCACATCTCCCGCCCCAACTTCGTGGAGCTCTGCCTGAGGCTCACCGAGGTCGACGAGAAGGCCTTCGAGGAGCTGTTCCGTCACGTCGGACTGTCGGTGGACTGGAGCTACCTCTACGCCACCATCGACGAGAACTCCCGTCGCACCAGCCAGGCCGCCTTCCTGCGCAACCTGGCCCGGGGGGAGGCCTACCAGGCCGAGGCCCCCACCATCTGGGACGTCGGTTTCCAGACCGCGGTGGCCCAGGCCGAGATCGAGGACCGTGAGCGCCCCGGGGCCTACCACCGCATCGCCTTCGAACGGGCCGACGGGTCAGGTCCCCCCGTGGAGATCGAGACCACCCGCCCGGTCCTGATCCCCGCCTGCGTGGCCCTGGTCGCCCACCCCGACGACGAGCGCTACGCCGACCTGTTCGGACGAAAGGTCCTCACCCCCATCTTCGACGTGGAGGTGGAGGTCCACCCCCATCCCCTGGCCGATCCCGACAAGGGCTCGGGGATCGCCATGATCTGCACCTTCGGCGACACCACCGACGTGACCTGGTGGCGGGAGCTGGATCTGCCCACCCGTTCGATCATCGGTCGCAACGGCCGACTGGTCGAGGTCGAGTGGGGCACCGGGCCCTGGGCGTCCCGGAATCCCGGGCGGGCCGGGGAGGCCTACGCGGAGCTGGCCGGCAAGACCATCTTCTCCGCCGAGAAGCGCATGGTGGAGATGCTGGCCGAGAGCGGGGCCCTGCGGGGCGAACCCCGACCCATAACCCATCCGGTCAAGTTCTTCGAGAAGGGCGACCGTCCCCTGGAGATCGTCACCAGCCGTCAGTGGTACATCCGCAACGGGGGACGGGACGAGGATCTCCGCCGGGAGCTGCTGGCCCGGGGAGAGGAGCTCCACTGGCATCCCGAGTGGACGGGGGCCCGCTACCGGGACTGGGTCTCGGGACTCAACGGGGACTGGTTGATAAGTCGCCAGCGCTTCTTCGGGGTTCCCTTCCCGGTCTGGTACCGGATCGGACCCGACGGCGAGATCGACCACGACGGCATCCTCCTGCCCTCCGAGGAGGATCTGCCGGTGGACCCCTCCACCGACGTGCCCCCCGGCCACACCCCCGAGCAGAGGGACCGCCCCGGTGGCTTCACCGGGGACCCCGACGTGATGGACACCTGGGCCACATCCTCGCTGTCCCCCCAGATAGCCGGGCGGTGGCTCTCCGACCCCGATCTGTGGGATCGGGTGTTCCCGATGAAAATGAGGCCCCAGAGCCACGAGATCATCCGCACCTGGCTGTTCGCCACCGTGGTCCGCTCCCACTTCGAGCACCACTGCCTGCCCTGGAGCGACGCCGCCATATCGGGGTGGATCCTCGACCCCGACCGCAAGAAGATGTCCAAGTCCAAGGGCAACGTGGTCACCCCCATGGACCTACTGGAGAAACACGGCAGTGACGCCGTGCGTTACTGGGCCCTGTCCGGCCGCCCCGGTGTGGACACCGCCTTCGACGAGGGTCAGATGAAGGTGGGGCGACGCCTGGCCATCAAGTTGCTCAACGTCTCCAAGTTCGTGCTGAACCTCTCCGGGGGGGACGACGGATCAGACGGCGACGGGGAGATCACCGAGCCCCTGGACCGGGCCCTGCTGGCCGAGCTGGCCGGTGTGGTCGCCACCGCCACCGAGGCCTTCGAGGGTTTCGACTACGCCCGGGCCCTGGAGCGCACCGAGGCTTTCTTCTGGGGGTTCTGCGACAACTACGTCGAGCTGGTCAAGGCCCGGGCCTACGGCGAGGGCGGCGAGCGGGCGACGGCGTCGGGCCGCCACACCCTGCGGGTGGCCCTGTCCACCGTGCAGAGACTGTTCGCCCCCTTCCTGGCCTTCACCGCCGAGGAGGTGTGGTCGTGGTGGCGGGAGGGTTCGGTGCACACCCAGGCCTGGCCCTCGGCCCCCGAGATCGCCGCCCTGGCCGGCGACGGGGATCCCCGGGTGTACACCTCCACCGCCGCCGTCCTGGGTGAGATCAGGCGGGCCAAGACCGAGGCCAAGAGATCACTGCGCACTCCGGTCCGCCGGGTGGTGGTGTCGGACAATGCCGAGGGTTTGGCTCCAATCCGCTCCGCCGGTGCCGATCTGTCACGTGCGGGGCACATCGCTGACCTGCAGTTCCACCAAGCCGACAACGCCCGGGTAGAGGTGACCCTGGAACCCGGGGACTGACAGGTCCCCGCTGGGTCCCGGTCCGGGCCGGGATCCAGCCATGACTCAGACCCAGTTCCACCACCTCTCGGCCCCCAACCACCGGGGCCGACGCCTGCTCATGGCCCTGGCCGCCCTCTTGCTGCTCTCGGGATTCGCGGCCGTGCCACTCGGGGCCGCCCCCCGGGCCGACGGGGACGCCTACACCGTCACCGTCACCGGGGGAGGCGAGGTCTACCCCTTCGGCGACGCCCCCGAACTGGGGAGCCTGGCCAACGTCGACGGCACCTCCCCGGTGGTCGCCATCACCCCCACCCCCGACGGCGAGGGCTACTGGCTGGCCACCCGGGACGGCGGGGTTCACCCCTTCGGTTCGGCCGGGAACTTCGGGGACGTGAGCGACATCGACCTGGCCCAGCCCATCGTCGCCATGGCCGCCACCCCCACCGGGAGGGGCTACTGGATGGCGGCACGCGACGGCGGGATCTTCGCCTTCGGCGACGCCGAGTTCCTCGGCTCGGCCGGGAACATCGACCTGGCCCAGCCCATCGTGGCCATGGCCGCCACCCCGACCGGACACGGCTACTGGATGGCCGGGGCCGACGGCGGGGTGTTCAGCTACGGCGACGCCGTCTTCCACGGATCCACCGGGGCCCTCCGCCTGGTCTCGCCGGTGACCACCATGGTCGCCACCTCCTCGGGTCGGGGCTACTGGCTGTTCGCCGAGGACGGAGGGGTGTTCGCCTTCGGTGACGCCCCGTTCCGGGGTTCGATGGCCGGTTCCCTCACCGGTGAGAGGATCATCGGGGGCAGCGCCAACTCCGCCGGCACCGGATACTGGCTGGCCGCCGATTCGGGTTCGGTGTTCGCCTTCGGGGCCGTCGGCTGGTTCGGCCGGGCCACGGCGGGGGCCGAGGAACCGGTGGCGGCCATAGCGGCCCGACCGTCGGGCGACGGGTACTGGTTGGTCACCAACCCCGGTGTCGCGGCCGTGGGCCCCCCCGTACCGATCAATTCCGGTACGGGCCGACGGATCGTGTACTCCAACTCGGGCCAACGGGTCTGGCTTGTCGAGGCCGACGGCCGGGTGTTCGACTCCTATCTAGTCTCGGGCAAGGCCTTCACCCCGGCCCCGGGCACCTACTCCGTGTACTCCAAGTCACCCAAGGCCTGGGCCGGGCACGGGGGCATCACCATGGACAACATGGTCCGCTTCGCCAAGGGCAGGCGTCTGGCCATCGGGTTCCACTCCATTCCCGTGTACGCCAACGGAAGGCCCATGCAGAGCGAGGACCAGCTCGGCACCTACCGGTCGGCGGGATGCGTCCGACAGCGGGTCGACAAGGCGGCCCAGCTCTACCAGTGGGCCCCCCTCGGCACCACGGTGGTGGTGCTGCCCTGAGAGCTACCCCTGAGAGCTACTGCCTCAGGGTCACCTGACCGGGCCGGGGGAGGGCGATCCAGGTCCGTCCCGGGGTGAGCTTGATCACGTCGCCATTCTCGTCGGTGTAGACGGTCACGTCGGTCTTGGTGGGCCGGGACCACGTCCCCTTGATGAGCTTGCCGTCGGTGAGGACCCAGGCCTCGCCCTCTCCCACCAGGACCGCCTCCGGTGAGGTCCGGTCGGCGACGCTGCGGCCGTAGGCGATGAACTTGATCACCACGTTTGGCGGCGCCACCTGCACACCGTCGGCGTCGACATGGGGGGTTCCCTCCTGGAGACGGGCCCAGCCCCCCACCTCGGGATCCCAGTCGTAGGAGACGTTGCGTCCCCCGTAGGCGATGTCGACCCCCACCACGTCCTCGGCCGTGTCCGGTAGGGGCTCCCCCTCCCGGCGGTACTCGAACAGGGCCGGAGGGGTGCCTCCCTCGTCACCCTTGGCCTCCCACAGGTCGGCCGTGCGGGTCAGAAGGTTGTGGGGGGCCCGGCGGGAACGCTCCCGGTAGAAGAGATTGGGCAGGGCGTTGACGTTGGCGTTCACCTTGTCCACGCTCCGCAGCAACCGCAGCACGATGGCGTTCCCGCCCGAGTTGGCGAACAGCGGGGTGTTGAGATCGTTGAGGATGTCGAAGTCCGAGGTGCGGGCCGAGCGGACCGGGCCGACGGGATCGGCGTCGGTGCTGTTGAAGATGGCCGCCAGACGGGTGATCTTGCCCTCGACCACCTCCTCGTAGACCACGTCGGCCAGGTTGATCCCCCACTGGGGACGGGCCTGGGTGTGGTTGTCGATCTTGATCACCAGAGCCGGTCGGGTGATGGGCTCATCCACCGGCAGTCCCGTCAGTGGGGCCACCGGCCCGGCGGGTGCGGTGGTGGTCGTGGTCGGGGCCTCGGTGGTGGTGGTCGAGCTGGTGGGCAGGGGCTCGAGCTTCTCGGTGGTGGTGGTGACCGCCGCCGAGGTCGTGGTGGGGGTGTCCGAGGCCGAGGACGAACCCCCGCTACACGCGGCGGCCAGCACGGCGATGGATACCGCCAGGATCACGATCGGAGAGGTTCGCAGGGACACATCGGCTCCCGGGCAGATGACACGGAGAATCCGTGATGACACGGACCGGCGAGATGGTAGTGCCACCGCGGGCCCGGTTCCCGCCACCGGCGCCGGTTCCGATACGGTCCGGTTCCATGGCAGGACAGGTGCATCTCGAGTTCGGCGACCGTCGGGCGACCATCATCCTCGACAATCCGGATCGGCTGAACGCCATCAGCGCCGAGATGTGGGAGGGGCTGACCGACGCCACCGTCCGGATCTCCGGGCACGACGACATCCGGGCCGTGGTCATCAGGGGGGCCGGTGAGCGGGCGTTCGCCAGCGGGGCCGACATCTCCCAGTTCGGGGAGTCCCGTGCCGACGCCTCCGCCAACACCGCCTACGACTCGGCCACCCGGCGGGCCACCGAGGCCCTGGCCGGGCTCCCCATGCCGGTGGTGGCCTCCATCCACGGCTACTGCATCGGCGGGGGTCTGGCCGTGGCCCTCACGGCCGATCTGCGGATCGCCTCCCACGACGCCGCCTTCGCCATTCCGGCCGCCCGCCTGGGTCTCGGCTACGCCGCCCGGGGAATCGCGGTGCTGCTGGATCTGGTGGGTCCCTCGGCCACCAAGGAGATCTTCTTCACCGCCCGCCGATTCGACGCCCGACGGGCCCTCGATATGGGCCTCGTCAACCGGGTGGTAGAACGCCACGACCTGGACCGCGCCGTGGACGAGATGGTGGATCAGATCTGTTCCAACGCCCCCCTGACCCTCCGGGCGGTCAAGGCCGCGGTGAGCGAGCTGCTGATCGAGCCCCCCGACCGTGACCTGGACCGGGTCGACACCATGGTCAGGGAGTGTTTCGGCAGCGAGGACTACGCCGAGGGCGTGGCCGCCTTCCTCGAGAAGCGGAGACCGGAGTTCCGGGGACGCTGAGGAGTGAGGTCCTCGGGAGAGCCCGGAGTTCTCAGGAGAGCTCAGCCATCCGCTCCCGGTACTCCTCGGTGGTGATGTCACCCCGGGCGTAGCGTTCGGAGAGGATCTCCCGGGCCCTCTCGGTGGGGTCGGCGTTCCGGCCCCGGGCGGCGGTGTTGTCGTGGGGAGCGGTTCCGACCCGGATCAGCCAGACGACCAGGGCGATGACCGCCGCCATCATCAGGAATCCCCACAGCCACATCCAGCCGGCTCCCCAGCTCATGTGATCCCCGTAGTCACCGGGGTCGGCCAGCACCCCCGTCGTCAGGGCCCCTATCGCGAAAGTCATGATTGAACTCCTCCGTGCCGTGTACCCATGGTGTATGTACCCATGGGGTGTAGGGGTATTCCTACATGACCATGTTACTACTGCCCGTCGTAGTTTCCCCCGGGCCGGTCAGCGGCAGAGGTGAGCCACCAACGACGCCAACCGCACCACCTGGACCATCCCGAGCAGGGCGGCGGTGGCCCATATCGCCAACCCCCCGGCCCCGGCCAGGACCCCGACCCCCGTGCCCACCGGGGCCCGGGACAGGGCCGCCACCCTCTCCACCACCGAACCACCGAGGAACCCCCCGGCCTCCACCCGGTCACCGGCCAGGGCGGCGTGGCCGATGGCCCGCGCCACCAGGTCGCGATCTCCCCCGACCGCGGCCACCGCCATCTCATCGGCGCTGCGCTCGGTGGCCAGACGGACCTGTCGGGCCAGGGGGACGAGCAGGGGCATGGCGGCCACCGCCAGGTCGGCCGCCAGCAGAAAGCGGTGGTGCCGGGCATCGAGATGGGCCCTCTCGTGGGCGATGAGGACCCGGCGCTCCTCGGGATCGAGGGCCTCGAGCATCCCCCGGGACACCACGACACAGCCGGGACTCCCGGGGGCGGCGAACGCCATCGGCGTGGAGGTGTCCAACACCTCGAGGCGGCGCCCCTCGTGACCGGTCCCGGCCCGGCGCCTCCTCCGGGCCGCCCGCGACATCCGGATCACGACCAGGACCGAACCGAGCAGGGCCGTGGTCCCCAGCCACCAAGGCACGTGGCGGTGGCCGGTGACCGCCACGCAGTACCCCACGACGGCACCGAGGCCGTTCACGTCCAACAGATAGGAAGCGGCCAGTCCGGCCAGGGTGGTGACCGACACCACCGCGGCCAGGGCGGCCAGTCCCCCGACGGTCCACAGGGCCACCCGAGCCGGTACCCGGGGCCGGACCAGACCCACCACCACCCCCAACAGAACCAGGACCAGACCCGGCAGCACCAGCGGGGGCGGCATCAGCCCGGACCCCGCTCCAGGAGGCGCCTGAGCAGCCGGGCGTCACCGGGGGACAATTCATCTACGAACCGGCTCAGCACCGCCTCCCGGTCCGGGGCCTGGTCGAGGGTGGATCTCATCCCCCGGGCCCGGTGCTGGGCCTGGGACTCCACCGGACGGTACTCATAGGCCCGCCCCGATCTCTGCCGGTCGAGAAGACCCTTCCGCCACAGTCGGGTCAGGATGGTCATGACCGTGGTGTAGGCCAGGTCCGCACCCAGGGCCTCCCGCACCTGGGCGGGGGTTCCCGAGTCGACCATCCAGAGGTACTCCATGACCTCGGTCTCCAGGGGTCCCATGCCCCTCGGTGCTGCCATCGGACCTCCCGGGCTCGTCAGCCCTGTTCGAACTGTCCCACCATTCCGGCAGCGTAGTGACCGGGAACGTGGCAACCGAACTGGATCCCGCCCTCGACGTTCTCGAAACGCCAGGTGATCTCCCTGGTCTCGCCGGGCTCGACGGATACCGCGTTGGGGTCGGCCATGTGCTCCTCACCGGGGGCCATCTCGGCCATCTCGGCGTCGTGTTCATCCTGGGTCTCCCGGTCACCGATGGTGAAGTCGTGCTCGACGGTGCCCTCGTTGTGCAACCGGAACGTGACCACCTCACCGTCGGACACCTCGATGGTGGAGGGGTCGAAGGCGAATTCGGTCATGACTATGTCAACGGTGCGGGTGGCGTCGGCGGGGTCGGCCGCCTCCCCGAAGGAGAAGGCCTCCTCGGTCGAGTCGCCGGCGGCGGATAGGACTCCGGCCGCGTCGTCGGAGGCGTCACCGCAGGCGGCTGCCAGCAGGGCCAGGGCCAGGATCGGTACCAGGAACAGGGATCGTTTCATCGGGGGCCTGCCATTTCGAGGTAGGGGGGAATCCGTCACCATGAACTTACGAAGTGAACTACTACGAGCCGTAGGGGCCAAGGTCCCCGCGGTCGGGACCTCGGTCATCGGGGGCTGTCATAGTTGGGGGGGAACGTTCCCGGACGGGTGGTGTGACCGATTTCAGGTGAATTCCCGAACGGCGGGGGATGGAATCGGCCGCCCGGCGCGTCAAACCCCGATGTGAACCCGTCAGCCCCCCCGAGTGAGTGCCACGTCCCCGACCGGGTCGACGACTTCGAGCGTCGCCTACGGGACGTCCACCCCGCGATGAGGAGGTTGGCCTTCCGTCTGGTGGGCGATGACGCCGAGGATGTGCTCCAGGAGTCCTACGTTTCGGCCTTCCGGGCCTATCCCCGGTTCCGGGGCAACTCCCGGTTCGAGACGTGGATGTACCGGATCGTCTACAACACCTGCCTGGGTCACCTGCGCCGTCGTCGCCCCCCGCTGGTGGAGGACCCCGATCCCGACCTGGACTTCGTGGCGGGGAACGACACCGCCGGTACGGCCACCGACCGGGTGGACCTGGCCACGGCCCTCGACCGGCTCAGCCCCGCCCACCGGGCGGCGGTCCTGCTCGTCGACGCCGAGGGCCTGGCCTTCGCCGAGGCGGCCGAGGTGCTGGGGATCCCCGAGGGGACCCTGGCGTCACGTCTGGGCCGGGCCCGCAGTCGGCTCCGGGACCACCTGAGGGAGGTCGACCATGGATGAGCGTTCCGTCCCCGAGCGGGACCACGAGCTGGGTCGGGCCCTTGGGAGGCTCGACCTGCCACCGGAGACCCCGGGGTTCTGGCCCCGGCTGCGGGAGGCGCTCCGGGAGGCCGAGCGGGTCACATCGCCACGAATCGAGGAGGCCCCCGAAATGTCCATCCCCACCCACGAGATTCCCCTCCACGCCCCTGACCGTCCCGAACGGGGACCCCGGAGGTCCCTGATCCTGTTGGTGGCCGCCTCCCTGGTGGTGGTGGCCGCCCTGGGGACCTACCGGCTCCTCAGCCACCGCGGCCCCGAGGTCAGCACCACCGCACCCACCGGCACCACCGCACCCACCGGCACCGCACCCGCCACGATCCTGGAGAATCTCACCTACCCCTCGGAATTCGGGACCATCGAACTGCACGACGGTGGCTGGTCCGACCCCCAGGGCACCCTGGCCCTGTACAACTCCGCCGTCATCGTCAACGGTGCCGACGGCTCGGTCACCGCCGCCGTGACCCTCACCGTCGACACCGGTGGATCGGGGACCTTCCACCTGCTCTACGCCGTGACCGACGTCACCGGGGACCCACTGGTGAGCCAGCCGGTCACCCTCGGGGATCAGATCGATCTCGGTGAGGTCACCCTCGAGGGTGACCGGGTGAGGGTCAGTTTCACCGACGCGGAGGGAACCCCCCACGAGTGGACGTTTCGGATCGAGGGGGACCGTCTGACCCGGACCGACGCCCCGTTTCCCCTGGGAGATCCCATCGAGGGA
>JALSTE010000218.1 GCA_026983855.1 Acidimicrobiia bacterium | reverse complement strand
TTCTCCCTGGTCAGGTTCCTGCCCAACATCGCCGCCTCCCCGTTGTTCGGCTGGATACCCGAGAGTCTGGTCTCCTCCAATCGGATCTTCGCCCTCCAGGGAATGCTCCTGGGTCTGCTGATCATGCTGGTGGTGATCTTCCGACCCCAGGGGGTCATGGGTAGTCGTGAGGATCTGATCCTCGAGGGCGGCTGATGACCGATTCCGAGGACCACAGCCGGGGTGTGCCCGACCCGATACTGCAGATAGACGGACTGGCCAAGCGGTTCGGGGGGGTCCGGGCGGTCAACAACGCCTCCTTCGCCGTTCAGAGGGGAACCCTCACCTCCCTGATCGGTCCCAACGGAGCGGGCAAGACGACGCTGTTCAACCTGGTCACCGGATTCGACCGCCCCGACCGGGGGAGAGTCCACTTCGACGGCCACAACATCACGGGTCACTCCCCCCCGGAGATCGCCCGCAAGGGACTGGTCCGCACCTTCCAGTTGGCCCGCGATCTCTCCCGGCTGACGGTGTTCGAGAACCTGCTGCTGGCGGCTCAGCACCAGCGGGGTGAGCGACTGATCGTCGCCCTGGTGCCCATCCCGATGTGGCGCTCCCAGGAACGGGCCAACGCCGAACGGGCCGAGGAGCTGTTGGAGCTGTTCCGGCTGACCCACCTGCGGGACGAGAGGGCCGGAAACCTGTCCGGCGGGCAGCGCAAGCTGGTCGATCTGGCCCGGGCCATGATGATGAGGCCCTCGATGATCCTCCTGGATGAGCCGATGGCCGGGGTGAATCCGACCCTCACCGAGCAGCTCCTGGAGAGGATCGTGGACCTCAGGGACCAGGGACTCACCTTCCTCCTGGTCGAACACGACATGGACGTGGTCATGAGGGTGAGCGAGAGGGTGATCGTGATGGCCGAGGGCCGGGTCATCGCCAGCGGCAGCCCGTCGGAGGTGCGCAACGACCCGGCGGTGATCGAGGCCTACCTGGGGGTGACCGTTGACCGTGAGGACTGAAGCCGATCCCCCCGAGGTGTCGGACCTGCCGTCCGACGCCGTTCTGGTGGCCGAGGAGCTCTACGGCGGGTACGTCAAGGGGGTGGACATCCTCCATGGGGTCTCGGCCTATGTGCGCGACGGTGAGATCGTCACGATCATCGGCCCCAACGGTGCGGGCAAGTCCACGTTCCTCAAGGCCATCGTCGGTCTGCTGAAGCCCCGGGCCGGTGTGGTCCGCTTCGCCGGCAACGACGTGACCGGCCGTCGGCCCCATGAGCTGGCCCAGGAGGGAATGGGGTTCGTACCCCAGACCGACAACGTCTTCCCCAGCCTCACGGTCCGAGAGAATCTGGAGATGGGTGGGTTCCAGTTGCCCAAGCACCGGGTGGAGGAGCGCATAGGGGAACTCTCGGACCGATTCCCGATACTGGCCGAGCGCCGGGGTCAGAGGGCGGGAACCCTGTCGGGTGGACAGCGTCAGCTACTGGCCCTGGCCCGGGCCATGATGCCCTCACCCACCCTGCTCTGTCTCGATGAGCCCTCGGCCGGTCTGGCACCGATGGCGGTGGTCGAGATATTCGAGGCCATCGAGGCCATCAGGGAGATCGGCGTGGCGATCCTCATGGTCGAGCAGAACGCCAGTGTGGCCCTGGGCATAAGCAACCGGGGTTACGTCCTGGACATGGGGCGCAACGCCCACACTGGGACCGGAGCGGAGTTGCTGAACGATCCCAAGGTCGCCGAACTCTACCTGGGTGGATGATCCCAAGGTCGCCGAACTCTACCTGGGTGGATGATCCGGTTGGTCAACCCACCGACCCGGGGTAAGACTGCACCGGGGCCACCACGACCGGCGGTACACCGGCCACCGAAAGGGTGTCATGAGCGAAATCATCGAGCTTCTGAGGGGCCGACTGGGTGAGAGGGTCTCCCTCGGTGATGAGGACCGCGCCGCCCACAGCCACGACTACTGGGCCCTGACCGCCCTGAGGAGCAGTCGGGGCCAGCCACCTCCGCAGGTGGCGGCGGTGGTTCGTCCCGCTGACACCTCCGAGGTCTCCTGGGTGCTGGCCCGCTGCCACGAGACCGGCACGCCGGTCATTCCCTATGGACTGGGATCGGGGGTCTGCGGGGCGATCATGGGCCGGCCCGACGCCGTGGTTCTCTCCCTGGAGGGTCTCACCGGACTCCACCACCTGGACGAACACAACGGCACGGCCCGCTTCGGCGCCGGTACCCGGGGCAGCGATGCCGAGGCCGCGGTGGCCGCTGAGGGGTTCACCCTCGGACACCAACCCCAGTCCATCGGGGTGTCGACCGTGGGTGGCTGGGTGGCCACCCGGGCCTCGGGTCAGTTCTCCACCGCCTACGGGAACATCGAGGATCTCATCACCGACATCGAGGTGGTGCTCGCCGACGGTCGGGTCCTGCGGACCGCCACCACCCCCCGGTCCTCCACCGGTCCCGATCTCCGGCAGCTCTTCCTGGGTTCCGAGGGCACCCTGGGGGTCATCACCGAGGTCGGTTTCTCCCTGATCCGCCGTCCGGAGTCGACCGCTGGTCAGGCGTTTCACTTCGTCGACATGGAGGCCGGTCTGGAGGCGATTCGTGTCGTCGTGCAATCCGGGTGGGCCCCTCCGGTGGCCCGGCTCTACGACCCCCGTGAGTCGTTGCACCACTTTCCCGAGGACTGTCCCGAGGGCCGTTGCGCCCTGTTGTGGGTGCACGAGGGGCCGGTACCCCGGGTTGAGGTCGAGGTGGACGCCGTGGCCCGGATCTGCGCCGACCTGGGTGGGGAATCCCTGAACCCCTCGACCGTCGACCAGTGGTTCGAGCACCGGAACCGGGTGAGCCCATGGGAGTCGTTCTTCGAGCGGGGCATAGTTCTGGACACGATCGAGGTGGGCTGCTCCTGGGACCGGGCCGGGGAGCTGTATCGCAGGGCGGTCTCGAGCTGCTCACGGGTGGACGGGGTTCTCAGCGTCAGTGCCCATTCCAGTCACAGCTATCGCGCCGGAACCGCGCTCTACTTCACCTTCCTGGCCCGACCGGACGACGGTTCGCTGATGGAGAACACCTATCTGGAGTGCTGGGCCGCGGTGATGGATGCCGTGGGTGAGGTGGGGGGCGTCATCTCCCATCATCATGGGATCGGGCGGGTCCGTCGGGGCTACCTGGCCGAGCAGTTGGGCCCCGTGGGCCTCGATCTGCTCCGATCCATCAAGGGGGCCCTCGATCCCCGGGCCATCCTCAATCCTGGCGCCCTGATCCCCGACTGACCACACTCGGGGCGAGCAGCGGGTCGAATGGTGCGGAGACCAGGTGAGGTCGGCCCTG
>JALSTE010000217.1 GCA_026983855.1 Acidimicrobiia bacterium | reverse complement strand
GGTCCATGGGGGCAGGGTCCGGAAGGAGGGGGCGAGAGGGAACAATGCTAGCACACAGTCATCACATAGAGTGGTGGAAATGCCATGAGATCCACTCAGAGTGGCCACTGGGGGAACCATCCGGAGGGGTCGGGGGATTATGGAAACTCCGTTGGTGCGAATTCACTACAAGTCACGCGCGATCGTCCCTCCCACATTGACAAGACCACCGGAGCACTCCTAGCGTGCGCGCTTGATGTGACGCGAGTCACCGAACCGATCAATAGGGGGGTGTCGTGCGCAAGCGCCGATCCTTGTTCAAGATTCTGAGTCTCTTCTTCGCCTTCGCACTGCTGGCCGTGGCCTGTGGTGACTCGGGCAGCAGCGACAATGCGACTGGCACGACCGCCACCACCGCCGCCGAGAGCGGTGGCGGGGGAGGCGACACGGCCACGACCACCACGGCCGCGCCGGCGCCGTCCACGACCAACACGCCGGTCACCGAGGCCGAGACCGGTCCCGTCTACGGGGGAACCCTGGTGGTGGCCACCGAGGCCGAGGCCGCCGGCTGGGCCCCCTGGCAGGATCCCTGCTCGGCTCCCTGCGTGAACGTGCACCGGGCCCTCTACGACCAGCTCCTGGAGCTCAACTCCGACGGTCAGATAGTCGGCTACGCGGCCGAGGGCATCGAGCCCAACGCCGACCTCACGGAGTGGACCCTCACCCTGAGGGACGGCATCAAGTTCCACGACGGCTCGGCCCTCAACGCCGACACCGTGGTGGACGCCTACAACATGTTCCAGAAGGACGGGCCCATCACCTCGGGTATCTACGGCGCCGCCGGGGTGACCTCGGTGGAGAAGGTCGACGACATGACCGTCAAGTACGTCCTGTCGTCGGGCAACGCCGGTTTCCCCGACATCCTCACCGGGGTGGCCGGGAGGATCTTCTCCGTGGAGGCGGCCAAGGCCGACCCCGAGGGCTTCTCGGCCAACCCGGTCGGTTCGGGCCCCTTCGTGTTCGGTACCTGGGACCGTGACAACAAGCTGACCCTGACCCGGAACCCCGACTACTGGAGGACCGATCCCGACGGCAACCAGCTCCCCTACCTCGACGAGCTGATCTTCCGCCCGATCCCCGATGAGACCACCCGTCTCCAGTCGGTGATCGCCGGCGACGTCGACGTGGCCCAGACCCTGCGTCAGAGCACCATCCGCGACGCCAAGGCCGAGGGCGACAGCCTCAAGCTGCTGCTCTTCCAGGGCAACAACTCCGGCGGGGCCATCTTCAACGTGCTGGAGCCTCCGGTCGACGACGTCCGGGTCCGTCAGGGCCTGGCCTGGGCCATGGACCAGGACCTGCTCATCGACATCCTGGGTGGCAAGGGCATCTCGGACAAGGCCAGCCAGTTCTTCAGCCCCGACAGCCCCTGGTACAGCCAGAAGGTCGCCGACATGTTCCCGAACAACGACGTGACCAAGGCCATTCCGTTGCTGCAGGAGTACGTGGACGACCCGAACCGTTCCGACGGCAAGGCCCCCGGTGATCCCATCGAGGTGGAGTTCAACTGTCCCCCCGATCCCTCGCTGATCCAGCTCTCGCAGGGCTATCAGCAGCTCTGGGAGGGCACCGGCCTGGTGAAGGTGAACCTGAACCAGGTGGAGCAGGCGGCCCACATCAGCAACGCCGTGGGCTCCCCCGACACCGACCCGCCCTTCCGTGGTGACTTCATGATCAACTGCTGGAGGGTCGGCGGCCAGGGTGATCCGGCCGCCATCCTGGGCCCGGCCTTCGCCCCGGTGGAGGCCTCGCCGGTGAACTTCACCAACTTCTTCGACCCGGCCATGTTCGACCTGCTCAACCAGGCCAAGGCCACGGCGGACTTCGACGCCCGCTACAAGCTGTACGAGGAGGTCATGACGATCCTGGCCGAGCAGGTTCCGGTCGTCTACACCGGCTACACCGCCACCGCCCTGATCACCCGGCCCAACGTGGAGGGCATCGGCGGCTGGCACGTGCCCAACGGCGACCTGGGCCAGGGCTTCCCCAACGCTGAGGGTCGCTACGTCGAGACCTTCCTCACCGAGGGCTAGGCACACGGCCACGGACTGCGGGGCGGGCCCGACCGCCCCGCAGTCCCCCTGAACTGATCTCGGGCACACAGGTTCTAGCGGGGAGAAACTGAGCGGATATGGGTCCATTGCTGGCGAGACGGCTGGTTCGACTGGTCGTCACTCTGTTCGTGGTCTCGCTGTTCAGTTTCTTCCTGCTGGATCTCCTGCCGGGCGACACCTGCCGTTCGGTGCTGCCACCGGACTCCCAGAGCGACCCCGCCGTCTACCAGAGGTGCCGGGCCGACCTGAGGCTCGACGACCCGGTCTACGTCCGCTACGCCGACTGGGCGGCGGGGGCGGTCAAGCTCGACCTGGGCTTCTCCTACGTCAAGAAGGTGGACGTGATCGAGCTGATCCGGGACAAGATCCCCGTCACGTTCGAGCTGGCCCTGGTGTCGGTGGGCATGGCCCTGGTGGCCTCCCTGCCCCTGGGGGTCTTCGCCGCCTATCGGGAGGGGAGGATGACCGACCGGTTCGTGTCGGGGCTCACCCTCACCTTCCTCTCCATTCCCGCCTTCGTGGTGGGCCTGTACCTGATCGTCATCTTCGCCGTGAAGTTCCAGACGGTGCCCTTACTCGGCTGGGGGATACCGAAGTTACCCGCCACCGGCTGGACCAGACCCACGGACTCGATTCTGGAGAACATCCGCACGGTCATCCTGCCCGCCTCCTCCCTGGCCCTGGCCGAGATAGCGGTCTACATCCGTCTGATCCGGGCCGACATGATCGGCACCCTCCAGGAGGACTACATCTTCACGGCCAAGGCCAAGGGCATCTCCAACATGAGGGTGCTGTTCCGCCACGCACTGCGGCCCTCCTCGCTGTCGTTGATCACCGTCGTGGGTCTCAACATCGGCACCCTCCTGGGGGGCACGGTGGTGATCGAACAGCTCTTCGCCATCCCGGGACTGGGTCGGACCCTCTTCGAGGCCGTCACCCAGAGGGATTACCTGGTGGTCCAGGGGATAGCGGTGTTGTTGTCGGCCATCTACGTGATGATCAACTTCGTGGTCGACCTGATCTACATGGTGGTGGATCCCCGGATCCGCCAGGCCCGCCTGATGGGAGCCTGAGATGACCACGGAGGCCATCGACGACTATCCGGCCGAGATCGAGGCCGAGGAGCTCATAGCCGAGCCGGAGTTCCAGAAGGCCCGGATGCCCTGGGGTATCAAGCTGGCCATCGCCTGGCTGGCCCTGATGGTGATCTTCGCCTTCTTCGCCAACTGGATC
>JALSTE010000216.1 GCA_026983855.1 Acidimicrobiia bacterium | reverse complement strand
CTTCGCCGCCGGGTCGGGGCTGGTTCTGGCCCTCACCAGCGGGATCCACATGGTCGACCCCGAGGCCCTGGCCATCGCCGCGGGTGTCGAGCGCTGCTCCCGGGCCGATGCCGACGGGGTCCGAGCGGCCACCGGCTACCCGATAGGTGGGGTGCCCCCCTTCGGCCACTCCCAGCCGCTGCCCACCCTGATCGACCCCCATCTGCAGACCTTCGAGATCGTCTGGGCGGCCGCGGGCACCCCCCGCCACGTGTTCCCGATTCGCCCGGCCGACCTGGTCCGGCTGAGCGGGGCCCGACCGGCCCACTTCACCACCGGCTGAGGCCGGTCCCCGGCGGCGCGGGCTCCGAGTTCACCCGACCACCGGGAAATGGGGCAGGATGTCCCCATGGCCACAGTTATCAACGGAATCGAAGATCTCAAGTCCCGGGCCGGAACCCACCTGGGCTACAGCGACTGGCACGAGATCACCCAGGAGCAGGTGAATCTCTTCGCCGAGGCGACCGGCGATCACCAGTGGATCCACGTCGACGTCGAAAGGGCCCGCAGGGAGAGCCCGTTCGGGGGACCGATCGCCCACGGCTACCTGACCCTGTCGCTGGCCCCCGCCCTGCTGGACGAGATCATGTCGGTGTCAGGGGTGTCGATGGGGGTCAACTACGGGTGCAACAAGGTTCGATTCCCCTCACCGGTGCCCGTCGGCTCCAATCTCCGCATGGGTGCCGAGGTCGTCGAGGTGACCGAGTTCGAGGGTGGAGCCCAGTACACACTGCGTTTGACCATGGAGGTCCAGGGTGCCCCCAAGCCATCGTGCGTCGCCGAGTGCATCTACCGCGTCTACGTGTAGCCACCGGCGTCGCCCGGTGACTCCGCCGTTCGCCGCCGACGCCCCGCCGCGGCTCCCATGAACCCCCGAGCCCCGGAGGGCCCGGACCCGTCCGGTCCCCTCTCCCCCGTCGTCGACGACCACCTGCTCGAGGGGGAGGCCAAGGCCCGGGCGGTCAGATCGATGTTCGATCGCATCTCCCCCCGCTACGACCTCGTCAACCGGATCATGACCCTGGGTCTGGACCGGCGATGGCGACGCCGCTGCGTCGGGGAACTGGGTCTTCCCGGCGGCTCTCTGGTGGCCGACCTGGCCTGCGGCACGGGTGACCTGTGCCGCGATCTGACCTCCGCCGGGATGATTCCCGTCGGATTCGACTTCTCCGGGGGGATGCTCCGGACGGCCCGCACCGACGCCCCCCTGGCCCAGGCCGACGTCACCATGCTGCCCCTCCCCGACGCCACCCTCGACGGTGTCGTCTGCGGTTTCGCCATGAGGAACTTCACCGACCTGGGGGCCTTCTTCGGTGAACTGGCCCGCGTTCTGCGCCCCGGGGGGAGAGTGTCCGTGGTTGACGCCGCCAGCCCCTCCAACCCGGTGCTCAGAGCAGGCCACGGCGTCTACTTCGGGAGAATCGTGCCTCTGATCGGTGGCCTGCTCTCGGACCGGTCGGCCTACGCCTACCTCCCACGGTCACTGGGGTACATGCCCCCGGCCGACGAGCTGGTCGCGATCGTCCGTGGGGCCGGGTTCGCCGATGCCCGCAGGGTCGAACTCACCGGAGGCGCGGCCCAGCTGGTGACGGGGACCCGGGACGGCTAGTCGAGCCGTTCGGGTGAATCCCCTCGGTCCACCCCCGGTCGTTCGAGCATCCCGTAGCGGACCTTGAACACCAGATAGGAGATGAACCCGGCGAAGAGCGGCAACCAGTAGGACACCAGTCGGTAGGCCAGGGTGGCCAGCACCGCCCGGCCCGGGCTCACACCCGAGGCGGTGAGGGTCGCCGTCAGACCGGCCTCCACGAACCCCAGCCCGCCCGGGGTTATGGGAATCATCCCGAGCACAGCACCCGCCACGTAGGCCAGGAGCACCAGGGAGGGGGCGTGGTCGTCACCAACGGCGGCCAGAGCCGCCAGCAGAGCGTAGAAGTCGAACAGCCAGTTGGCGACCGAGGCCGCCGCCGCCCGGGGCCACCTCCGGCCGATGGCCCGGAGAACCGAGTCCCTCCCGGCCAGCAGACGCTCGGGCATCCGGGGCCCAACGCGGGTGGGACGGATCCTCTCGATCCACTCACCGATGATCACCAGCAGTCGCCGGGAGCGGGCCAGGACCACGGCCAGTATTCCCAGGGCCAGGAACAGCCCCGCCCCGATCCACGCCGCCTGGATCAACCCCTGGGGAACGGGCATCCCCGCGGCGATGGCCGGGATTGCCAGCACGGGCAGCATCAGCAGCGACAGGGTCGAGAGCAACGACAGCGCCGTCAGCGCCGCGGCACTCCCGGCGGGGTCGGCCCCGGCCTCGGTCAACATCCTCAACTCCATCGCCCCACCGGCGGCGGCCCCACCGGGCACGATCCGGCTGAATGCGTTGGATGTCAGATGCGACGTGATCAGGGCGAACCAGCTGGCGTCCCGGAAGGCGAGTTTCTGCAACCACCACACGGCGGAGAAACTCAACAGCTCGAGTATTCCCATGAGCGCGAACCAACCGGGAGCGATGTCGGCCAGACGGGGCCAGACCCTCATCACCTGCACCAGCGAGGGAAACACGATGTAGAAGGCGACCCCGGTGACCGCCAGGGCAATCAGGCGGCCGGGCGACCACATGCGACGGGAAAGCTCCCGGGCCCAGGCCGCGGTCGAGCCGATCTCCGGTCCGGAGAACCCGAGGGGCGGCTCGTCGGAACCCTCCTGCGCCGTCACAGGGCCAACCCCACCGCCAGCAGGGCGCCCACCACCAGCTGAAGCCGCCCCGTGCCGGAGAGCACGGCGATCAGCTCGACCCCCTCGGCCCCACCCAGGACGGCCCTCACCGGCCCCACCGCCAGGGGCACACCCAGAAGGCACAACAGGGCCCAGGGTCGTGAGACCGCCAGGGCCGCCCCACCCAGAAACACACCGATCACCGTGGCCACGTAGAGAAGTCGGGTGCGACGATCCCCCAGGGCGACGGCGAGTGTCCGCTTGCCCGAGACCACGTCCCCGGGAATGTCCCTGAGGTTGTTGGTGACGAGTAGGGCTACCGCCGCCAGTCCGACCGGGACCGAGGCGGCCAGGGCCAGTCCGCTCAAGCGGCCCGTCTGAACGTAGGCGGTGCCCGCCGTGGCCACCAGTCCGAAGAACACGAACACGAAGACCTCTCCCAGGCCCATGTAGCCGTAGGGCCGGGGTCCTCCGGTGTACAACCAGCCGGCGGCGATGGAGAGGGCCCCGACCGGGATCAGCCACCAGCTGGTGACCAGGGCCAGGATCAGGCCCCCCACCGCCGCCACGGCGAAGGCCGCCAGGGCGGCGTTGCGCACCTGGGTGGCGGTGGCCACCCCCGATCCCACCAGACGCAGGGGCCCGACCCGCGCCGCGTCGGTGCCCCGCACCCCGTCGCTGTGATCATTGGCGTAGTTGGTGCCCACCTGCAGCGAGAGGGCCACCACGGCCGCCAGGAGGGCCCGCCACCAGATGACCCGTCCCTCGGCGGCGGCGACCCCGGTTCCGACGGCTACTGGTACCAGGGCCGCCGGAAGGGTACGCACCCGGGCTCCGGCCACCCAGGCCGATATGGGGACCGGCTGTGACATGGCCTGAAAGTGTTCCACCCATTTCCCCCGACCGCTAGCACGGGTAGGTCCCGGTATCCGTGGAGACGGTGGGACCCCAGGTGGACCGACCGTGGAACACGGCTGCGGATCCATGGCCGGACCGGTCCTGCCGAACGCAGGGGGATATGTTCTGTCCATGGCGGACGGCCCGGAACCTGGATGCGGGGCACCACACACGGCACCGACCCCGGCCCAGTTGGGTCATCTGGCCGATCTGTTGGCGGAGCACCCTCAGGTCTCCGACATCCGGCTCCGCTGGGAGGACCACCTCGGCACGACGATGGTCACCGCCTACGTGGTCGCCGCCGACCCATACGTCATCCCCCGTCTCGACCGGCTGCGTGCACTCGTGACCACCGATGAGCTCCGGAGATGGATGCCCCGGCGCCTCAAACTGGTGCGGTCGCTGCCCCCCGGCGACCAGCCACGGAACGACTGAGGATCACCGGGTCGGAACCGATCATCGGGGTATACCCCATCAGCCCCCACCAAGGGAGAAATGCTGGTAGTCGGGGCCTCCGGCGAAGTCCCCTCCCCAGCCCCATCCGATGGCGGCGAAGGCCCTGACGACCACGTCGCCCGCCTCGATCATCCCCGGCACCTCGAGGGAACGGTCGGCGAAGGGCGCCCCCTCGGGCGGCTCGACCACCCCGCCGTGCACATAGGGGTTGAGCAGCGGGTTGACGTCGATCGCCAGACCGAATGCGTGCAGTGACCAGTGGCCGGGTCGACTCGCCACCTCGCGGCAGTTGAATCCGGAGGTGTTGTTCGCCTGCATCGAGGCGACGTCGTCACCGCCGAAGTCATCCACGAGGGACATTCTCTCTATGGGGAATCGGGCCTCGAAGAGGGCGCGGAACACCTCGGTCACGTTCTCGGCCTGATCCGAGCGAACCACGATCTCGCCCGCTACCGCCTCGCCGTCGAAGTTCCAGTGGGTCAGGGTCAGGTGACTGAGGTCCTCCAGAGGCACCGGGCAACCTGGGCGCCACGAGGTGGACATGCGCTCGGCCAGTGCAGCATCGATCGGCGAGATGACGGCCTCGAATCCCTGTTCGGGGGCCACCTCCGACGGGTTGGGCTGATCCCGGGTCGATCCCTCCGTCGGTCCCTCCGAGGTGGAGACCGGGTCCATGGTGGTGGTCACGTCTCCGCTGGCGGGGCCGGTGATTCCCGCCGTGCTCGAGGTGGCCCGGGCCGTGCTGACCGCACCGACGGGCGGACCCGCCGAAGGCCCCGCGCCACCCCCACCGGAGGAACTGCAGCCGGCGATGAGCAGTACGACCGTGACCAGCAGAGACGCCGTCCGGAACGAGACGAGACCGGGGGGAACGGTCAGCCGATCTTCTGGAATGAAACCAACCCGCCGCCGTCGAGCACGATGGTCTGCCCGGTGATCCAGCTCCCCGTCTCGGCGGCGAGGAACAGGACCGCCCCGGCGATGTCGTCGGGTTCCCCCAGACGCTTGAGCGGATACATCTGCGCCACCTCCGCACCCCGCTCGCCCTCCCACAGCAGGCGGGCGAAATCCGTGCGTATCAGACCCGGTGCCACGGCATTGACCCTGACCTTGGGGCCCAGTTCGGCCGCCAGTTGCCGGGTCAGATGCAGAAGGGCCGCCTTGGTCACGTCGTACACACCGAGAGCGGCGTTGGTGCTGAGCCCTCCCACCGAGGAGATGTTGATGATCGAACAGCCTCCCTCGCTGTCCTTCATGTAGCGGTCCCACACCAGTTGACTCCAGACGAGGGGAGCGGTCAGGTTGATCTGGAGGGTCTTCTCCCACCGGGGGATGTCGACCGCCACCGTCGGCCCGGCGTAGGGATTGGTGGCGGCGTTGTTGACGAGGATGTCGACGGCCCCGAAGGTGTCCAGGGTGGCGTCGACCACCGCCGCCGCCTCCTCGGGCTTACCGACGTTGGATGCCCGCCAGGTCACTCCGTGGCCGATCTCCGCCGCCGCCTCCTCACAGGCCTCGGCCTTGCGGGAGGTGATCATCACCTGGGCCCCGGCCCGGGCCAGCTGACCGGCTATGGCCTTGCCGATCCCGCGGGATCCCCCGGTGACGATCGCGGTCCTGCCCTCCAGGGAGCATCTGCGGGCCAGGTCTTCGTCGATGGTCATGCCCCGAAAGTAGCGGTGAGCCCCGTCGACCCGCCAACCCGCGTATCCATTGCCCGAACCCGCCGACCCGACCGGGGCCCACCCCCGGTTCCCCTCACTCTCCCCGTCGGCGACCCGGCCGCGGTTCATCCGACCCGACCGGGGCCCACCCCCGGTTCCCCTCACTCTCCCCGTCGGCGACCCGGCCGCGGTTCATCCGACCCGACCGGAGACACCCGCTGGGGCATCGGTCCGACCAGGCCCGCCTCCGGGTCGGCGCCGCTAGTGTCGGTTCGGTGAACCGACTCGCCACCGAGACCAGTCCCTATCTGCGCCAGCACCGTGACAATCCCGTGGACTGGTACCCCTGGGGGGAGGAGGCCTTCGCCCGTGCCGCCGAGCTCGACCGTCCGATCCTGCTCTCGGTGGGATACTCCGCCTGCCACTGGTGCCATGTCATGGCCCACGACTGCTTCGAGGATCCCGAGACCGCGGCGGTGATGAACGACCTGTTCGTCAACGTGAAGGTCGACCGGGAGGAACGCCCCGATGTCGACGCCATCTACATGGACGCCCTCCAGACCATGACCGGGAGCGGAGGCTGGCCGATGACCGTGTGGATGACCCCGGAGGGCCGGCCCTTCTTCGCCGGCACCTACTTTCCCCGGGAACGGTTCGTCGATCTCATGTTGCGGATAGCCGCCGCCTGGCGGGACCAGAGGGACGAGATCGAGAAGCAGGGTCGCCAGCTGACCGAGGCCATGGGTAGGTTCGCGTCCCTCTCCCCCGCCCCCGGTCTCCCCGCCCCCGAGGTTCTGGAGCGGGCCGAGCAGGAGCTCACATCCCGCTTCGACCCGGAGTGGGCGGGCTTCGGCGACGCACCCAAGTTCCCCCCGTCGATGGCCCTGGAGTTCCTCCTGCGACGGCACCTGCGAACCGGCTCGTCCACCGCCCGGGACATGGTGGACCGGACCCTCGACGCCATGGCGGCTGGGGGTATCTACGACCATCTCGGCGGCGGGTTCTGCCGCTACTCCGTCGACCGCAGGTGGCTGGTACCTCACTTTGAGAAGATGCTGTACGACCAGGCCATGCTGACCCGCGTGTACCTCCACTCGTGGCAGCTCAATGGGCGGGCCGCCCACCTTCAGGTGGCCGAGGAGACGATCTCCTACGTGCTCGACGACCTCGGGCACCCCGAGGGTGGGTTCTTCTCCGCCGAGGACGCCGACAGTGAGGGGGTGGAGGGAAAGTTCTACGTGTTCACCCCGGCGGAGATCGAGTCGGCACTGGGTCCCCTCGCCCCTGAGGCCATCGAGTGGTACGGGGTCACCGACCGGGGAAACTTCGAGGGGGCGAACATCCTCCACCGCCCCCTGGGGGCCGACCTGATCAGGCCCCCCCGGATCGAGGAGGCGCGGGCCCTCCTACTGGAGGAGCGAAACCGGCGGGTCCGACCCGGCCTCGACGACAAGATCCTCACCGAGTGGAACGCCCTCATGATCTCGACCCTCGCCGAGGCCGGGGCCGCCACCGGCCGCGCCGAATGGATCGACCGGGCCGAGAGAGCGGCGGAGTTCCTGCTGGAAGGTCTGAGGCGGGACGACGGACGCTGGTTGAGATCCTGGCAGAACGGTCGGGCCCGTCACCTCGCCTACGCCGGGGACTACGCCGCCCTGGTCGATGCCTTCACCCGGCTGGGGGAGACCACCGGGCGGGCCCGCTGGACGGAGCTGGCCCTCGCCACCGCCGAGCAGATGCTCGAGTTGTTCGGGGACCACGACCAGGGAGGTCTGTGGACGACGGGACACGACGCCGAGCGGCTGGTGGCCCGCCCCAAGGACCTCCTCGACGGTCCGACCCCATCGGCCAACGCCCTGGCCGCGGTGGCGTTGATGAGGCTGTGGGGGCTCACGGGCCGGGAGGATCTCAGGGGGGCATCGACGGGGATCATCCGGCTGTTGGCTCAGCCGGTGGAGTCCCACCCCAGTGGTTTCGCCCACCTGCTCTGGGCCCTGGAGATGGAGTTGCTGGGCCTGACCGAGATAGCCGTCGTCGGCGACGTTCCGGGGTTGGTGACCGAGGTTCTCACCACCTACCTGCCTCTGGCCGTGGTGGCGTGGGGGGAACCATTCGGCGGTCCCCTGTGGGAGTCGCGTGAACCGGGCCACGCCTACGTGTGTGAGGGACACACCTGCCTGGCCCCCATCGACGACCCCGAGGCCCTGGCCCGAACGTTGCGGGAGACGACGACCACCTCCTGAGCCCCGAATCCGACCGGCGACGCGGATCCCCTCACCAACACCCGCGGTGCACGACATCGGCCAGGGGACGCCGGGCCCGCCCGCCGCTGCGCCCCTCCGCCTCCCCGGCCCGGTGGCCGATGGCCACGACACCCACCGGCTCCATGTGATCGGGGACACCGAACGCCTCCGCCACGGCCGGTGCCCGGTGGAACAGACCGAAGAACAGCACACCCAGACCGACGTCGATGGCGGCCAGTTGCAGGGCCAGGGCGGCGAAGGAGGCGTCCACCAACCAATACGGCGTGGACCAGGCCGAGGTCCCCACCCCCAGCCCGGTGGCCGCCTTGTCGGCCTCGGAGTAGCGCTGCACGTAGGCGTGGGGATCGGCGTACACGACCACCAGGACCGGAGCCCGGAGAAGCCCGGGAAACCCGAACCGCTTCCTGGACGGTTCGGGCAGGGTGGTGTCCCAGTAGCGGGCCACCGCCGCCGGGGTGTCGAGAACCAGGAACTCGCATCCCTGGGAGTTTCCCGCCGAGGGGACCCGGCGGGCGCTGTCGAGCAGGTCCTCCAGCAACCCGGCCGGAAGGGGATCGGGCCCGAAGTCCCGGGTCATCCGGCGGGAGCGGATGAGCTCTCGAAAGCTCACGCCAGGATCACTCAGGGCGCCAGCTTCTCCAGGAACTCCGCCATGGCCCAACCGTGCACCACCAGGCAGTCGCCGCGACCGGGGTCGAGTTCGGCGAACAGCTCGGCGATCTCCCCCGGTACCGACTCGGAATCGAGGGCCTCATGGTCGATGACCAGAGGGGTGGATCCCTCGCCCGTGACCCGGAACTCACGATCGGCGTAGGTCCCCGCCGGCGCCATTCTCTTGACCAGACGGCGTCCCCAGGCCCGATCCTCCCCCGAGGCCCGGTAGCCGGGGCGGGGCACGACCGAATCGAGACTCGAATAGGCCTCGTAGGCCGACGGCTGGGCCATCATGGCCCCCACCAGCACGTCCTCGTCGGGGAAGGCCAGCACGGCCCGCCGGAGCTGATCGGACATCATCGCCCGCAGCGCCGTGCCGCGTCGGGAGTGCCGTTTCACCGAGGCCAGCCCGATCAGGACCGCCGGGGTGCCCCCGACCCGCTCGAGGGTGAAGAACGAGTAGGCCATCAGACGGCCTCCGTCCCGCACCTGGGTGGCCAGCACCCACTCACCCGCCTGCTTGGAAATCAGGCCCACCGAGTACTCCACGGCTCCACCGTGGGTGGAGATCTGGGCCATCTCCTCCATCTCGGTGTCGGAGAGCGCCGTGCAGTCCTTGGTGTCGACCTCGATGGCCATGTGAGTTCTGCCCCCAGGTGAATGAGTCCGCTGTTTCCACCTCCCGGGATCAGGTGGGAGCCCGGGTGGCTCGAGGCCCACCCGACGGGGTGAACCGGACATCATTCTATCCCCCCGCCGCCGATGGACCCCAACGGGGACGGGGAGCGATGGGGATCAGGTGTGATCGCCCGGGCCGGGACCGGGAGGGGACGGGGGACACCCGTTCGAACCTCGGGTGGGCGACCCGCACCGGTCAGAGGTAGACGCCCGGTCCCGCCTGGGGAGGCTGACCCGGAGAAGACGGCAGGGCCTGCTGACGCATTTCCGCCAGCTGCTGGCGGGCCGCCATCTGCTGGGCGAAGAGTGCCGCCTGGATCCCGTGGAACAGTCCCTCGAGCCAGCCGACCAATTGGGCCTGGGCCACCCGCAACTCGGCCTCGGAGGGAACCTCCCCTCCGTCGAAGGGAGAGGTGATCCGTTCGAGTTCCTCGGCCAACTCCGGTGACAGGGCCCCCGAGAGCTCCTCGATCGAGGTGTCGTAGATCGACCGCAGCCGGTCCCGACCCGCCTCGTCGAGCGGAGCCTGGCGCACCTCCTCGAGCAACTGGCGGATCATGGCCCCGATCCTCATCACCTTGGCCGGCTCGGAGATCCCCTCGGACTGAGCCTGTTCCTCCCCGGCCGGCCCGGCCATGACCACCTCGGGGGTCTCGGCCCGGCCCTTTTCGCCGTCGCCTCCGGGGGATGTTCCCGATTCGTTCGACTGGTCATCTGACATGGTCCCGAGCCTAGATGGTCGGTGATTCGAGGGTCGCCAACGGCACCACCGACGCGTCCCACCCAGAACGGCGAGGCGCACCCCTGTCGCCCCCCCGGCGAAGGGGTAGCCCCGGGCCCGGCTCGGGCCACACCCGGGTGCGCCCACCGGACAAATCAACCCGACGACCCCGACCCCCGGGCCGCCAGCAGTGGGACCTCGACCTCGGCGGGGGTCATCGAACCGTGTCGGCCGATCAACGACCTCGAACCCTTGTCGGCGGGATCGTCGAATCCGATCGGAGCGAACGGGACCAGGGCCACGTCGCCCAGCCGTTCCCGGGCGTCGCGGACCACGGTCGGACCCAGCCAACCCTGTTCGATGATCTCCCGTCGGGTCAGAACCCAGGCCACGTCGGAGTGGGCCTCGCGGGCGGCGACGAGCACCTCATGCTCCCGGCCCCTGCGGGCGTGGAGCCAGCGGAACCGGGCCTCGCCCGACAGGGCAACGGTGCCGGACAGGGCGCGGGGCGCTATCGGGACCAGTGGCTGCCTCACCTCCACCAGGCCGTGGTCCGCGGTCACCAACAGGCAGGCCTCGGCCGGCATGGTGGCCACGGTCCGGGCGACCATGGCGTCCACCGCAGTGAGTTCGCCCTCGAAATGATCGTCGAAACCGTGCTCGTGAACCACGCGATCGACGGCGTCGTAGTACGCGTACACCATCTCGTGGCCCTCGCCGAGGGACGCACCGATGACCTCGGGGATCTCCCCGGACCGGTGCCAGGGTCGCCAGACACCACCCCGCAGGTGGGCCCGGGTGAATCCACTGCCCCGGAATTCGGCCTTCGTCACCACCACCACGGGTTCACCACCGAAGGGTTCGATGGGCTGCAGGTGCTCGGGGACGATCCGCGACAGGGCGCTGGTCCCCCCCGCCGTCCACCTCAGTACGTTCAGGATCTCCATCTGGGTCCGGATCCGGTAGCCGACCACGCCGTGCTCCCCGGGCGGCGCACCCGTGGCGATCGAGGTGAGGGCGGCCGCCGTCGTCGTGGGGGCGACGCTCGTTATGGGCCTCCCATCCATGGCCGCCAGGGTCGGCATCAGGCCTCGGTGAGTGTCGAACTGCCGCCAACCGAGTCCGTCGATCAACAGGAGAACCACCTGCGTAGCGGTCCTGGCCGCCTCCGGAAGCCAGTCCGGTCTCTGCCCCGGGGGCCGGGACAGGGCCGGTAGGAGTCCGCTTATACACGCCCCGCGATAGTCCGGAAGACACGGCCGGGGGGAGAACGCCTGGGCGCGGATCCGATGATTGGTTAGCCCGGCTACGGCCAAGTGACACTCCCGGTACGGATTCGGGGATCGTATCCCTCCCCGGGCCGGACCCCTCACCGGTGATGCCACCGGTCCGGGGTTAAACGCGCTCACCCCCACGGTTCTCAACAATGCGGGAGGTGATGCCACCGGTCCGGGGGTGGCGCAGCACCTACGATGGGCACATGGCGGTATCGACCCGAGGTGACTATGCCAGCCGGGCACTGTTGTCCCTGACCATTCACGGGTGCGACGGCTCCCCCACGTCGGTCCGCGACATCGCCGAGCGGACCGGCCTGCCCCAGCCGTATCTGGAGCAGATACTCCTGGCCCTCAAGGGGGCGGGCCTGGTGAGGTCCAAGCGCGGCGTGGGTGGCGGGTACGTGCTCTCCCGGGATCCGGCCGAGATAACCATCGGCTCGATAGTGAGGGCGGTCGACGGCCCCATCACCCTCGGTCACTTCGGCCAGCCCCACGAGGACGGCGCCTGCGATCACGAGGGACAGTGCGTGCTGCTCGCCATCTGGTCCACCGCCGGGGAGATGATGGGGCGCCTGCTCGATTCGTTCACCCTCGCCGATGTGGCGGCCATGGCCCGCGGGGACCGTCCCTGGCCCGGCACCGAGACCGAGGCCACCGGCGGTGACGGGGGCCGGGACGGCGATCAGGAAGTCGACCCCAAATCCGCCTGATCCCTAGCTCTCACCGATCCGTGCGACCGCACGCGGTACCCACCGGCCCCCGTCACACGGGACCGGGGGGAACCGGGGACCGGTGGGGGCCCGGGGGGCTCAGGCCTCGGCGCCGCCGAGGCGGGCCATGATCCCGGCCATGTCGGCGGGGATGGGGGATCTGAACTCCAGACGCTCCCCCGTGACCGGATGCTCGAGACCGAGCCTCGAGGCGTGGAGCATCTGCCGGGGGGCCCTCATCGACGTCCGTCGACCGTAGGTCTGGTCGCCCAGGACCGGATGCCCTATGGCCGTGAGGTGGACACGTATCTGGTGGGTGCGTCCCGTCTCGAGGCGACACCTCAGCAGCGAGATCGGGACCGGGCCCTCGAATGTGCGCTCCACCTCGTAGTGGGTCCGGGCCGGTCGACCCTCGGTGGAGACGGCCATCCTCATGCGGTTTCGGCGACTCCGGCCGATCGGAGCGTCCACCACCCCCCGGGCCGACGCCGGAATTCCGTGAACGAGGGCCCGGTAGACCCTCTCGACCCGGTGCTCCCTCAGGGCCTCGACCAGACCCGAGTAGGCGTCGTCATCGAGGGCGACGGTCATCAGACCCGAGGTGTCACGATCCAGACGGTGAACTATCCCCGGCCTCCGGGGTTCACCGACCGAAACCACCTCCGGATTACGGGCCAGCAACCCGTTGACCACCGTGTCGTCGAGGTGCCCCGGAGCGGGGTGGACCACCAGCCCCGGCGGCTTGTCCAGCACCAGGATGTGGTCGTCCTCGTGGACCACGTCCAGTCCGATCGTCGGGTTGGCCACCGGCGGGGACTCGGCCACGATCTCGGGGAGTTCGACGGTGACCTCGTCGCCGGTCACCAGTCTCAGCACCCGTTCCGACGGAACCCGACCGTTCACCGTCACCCGGCCCCGGGCGACGAGATCCTGGGCTCCGGTCCGGCTGATCCCGGTGATCAACGAGACCACCCGGTCGAGTCTCTCACCGTCGAGAGCCGGCGGGATCTCCTCGGTGACCGCGCCGCTATCCACGGTATCCCCCCTGGAGCGGGACCCGACCGGTGGACGGCGGACCCGGGGGCCCCGCCATCATCGGACCGCGGGTCTGTGATCCGCGGTTGGCTCGGGGTGTCGGGCCATGACCACCACGAGAATCAACGCCCCGATGACGATCCAGGTGTCGGCCAGGTTGAACACCGGCCACCACTGGAGATCGATGAAGTCCACCACCGAGCCCCGCAACCAGCCGGCGTCCCGGAACAGACGGTCCACCAGGTTTCCCGCCGCCCCCCCGGCCAGCAGTCCGATCCCGATGGCGCCCCAGCGACCGGGGATCCGGGACCGGTAGCGGAACAGACCGACGACCACGACGATGGCGACCAGACCCAGCAGGGGACCCAGACCCTCCCCGGTGCGGAAGGCACTGCCGGAGTTTCGGACCAGGTTCAGCCGGAGCGAGCCGATGAGAGCGACGTCGTGGTCATCGAGGGACGCCATGGCCCAGGCCTTGGTGCCCATGTCGAGGGCCAGGGCGGCCACGAGCACCCCCCAGATGAGCCAGGCAGATGTCTGCGAACTCCGTCCGGAACCCGCGGCGTCGTGATCGACGATGAGGTTGGACTCGCCGTTGCTCACATCTCTCCCGTTGACCGAGGACTCAATCGGCGGATCCGACATCCATCCAATGCTACGGCCCCGGTGCCCGTTCCGGGATTCACGGCCGGGTGGTCACCCCGACCTCAGTTCCAGGTGGTGCCCCGGCTCTTGTACTCGACCCTCATCGTGGCCTGGGGAATGGCCTCCAGGCGCTCCCGGGGAATCGGCAGGCCCGAAGCCGTGCAGATTCCGTAGGTGCGGTCCTCGATCCTCTGCAGGGCGGCGTCAATCTCCTCCACCGCCGCCCGGGCCTGGGCACTCATGGCCAGGTCCCGCTCCCGCTCCACGGCGATGCTGTCGCCCTCACCCGACTCGTCGTCGAACTGGACGTCGCCCGGCTCCCGATCGGCGGCGAGGGAGTCCGCCTCGGCCTTGAGACTCTCGGCGTGCTTCACGTACCTGGCCCTCTCGGCCAGGAGGAGCTGCCGCTGCTGTTCGAGGAATTCATCGTCGAAGGGGTAGTCGTCGGGGGCTCCCTTGGCGGAGCCGGAATTCCCGCCGGCGGCCCCACGGCTCCCGGACTTTCCGGCCGTGCCCTTGCCGGCCGGGGCGCCATCGGAATTGTCGGTGCTGGTCTTGGTCACTGCAGCCTTCTTCTCGCCTCGAAGTTGTACCCGCCTGAACCTGCGGAGCCGTGAGGTGGCCACAGTCGTCGTCGACCGATCGACGCCCGAACTGAGCTTCGGGAGTCGACGACCCGATGGTGTCGAACCCCGAATGGATCGGGCGGCCTTCGGATCTCCGTTGACCGCGGCCGTGGTGTCACCACGGAAGCCCCTTGCCCTCGTGAAAAGGTGCCGCATTCTATGGAATCAGCGGCCTGATTCCAATTTCTGACCCCAACAGGGGTCCGTTCCCCCTCAATTGGCCCCTTTCACGGGGTTCCGATAGCCGGCCCGCCCGGTTCATCGGGGGTCCGGAGGGGGCTGTCCGCCGTCGGATCGGGGGTCCGTCGGCAGGTCAGGCGCCGCCCAGCAGTGCGTTCAGCCGCTCCCGGGCGGTTCCGACCGCCAGCCCCCCGAGCAGCACCGATTTGGTCCGTGAGGTGCTCCCCCTCACCACCGACGCCGCCGAACGGGGGATCCCGAACGCCGCCGCCAGGAGCGACTCCAGTTCGGCGTTGGCCCGACCCTTCTCCGGCGCCGATCTCACCGCCACCCGCAGGGAGTCGCCGTGGGGTCCCAGGATCGCCGACCGCCGGGCCCCGGGCCGGGCCGAGACCTTGAGGAGGGTGCCCGATCCCGAGGGTGTCAGCCGGATGGCACCCACTCCCCCCGTGTCCACCTCTCCGTTGTCGGCGCCGACCACCCCCACAGCCTCCCAGATCGGGACGGCCTCCGCACGGACATCCCGGAGCGCCCCGATGGGGCCCGTGATCGCATCCTCGACCGACCCGGCACCCGGTACGCTGATACGTCGATCTCCCCACCCAGGAACCCCATGAGCGACCATTCCGAGGCCCCCTA
>JALSTE010000215.1 GCA_026983855.1 Acidimicrobiia bacterium | reverse complement strand
CAATCCCGTAGTTGGTCTGACGTTCCTGACCACTGGACTCAGGATAGGTCCGATCGGCACCGGGATGGAACATGGCTACCGTCCTCGCCGGGCCGCACCCCCGTCCCCTGCCCGGGCCCGCCCCAGGGACAGCCGTCAGCGGCGGCGCCGAGCGGATCCGCACCCACCAAGGGCGGGTGAATCACTCTGAGTGCACAATTGTCCACGCGGTTGGCGTTTCTGTGCCGAACAGCGTCTACACTGCGGTAACCGCGGACAGGTCCGCAGTTGCCGGAGGCTCAACGCTTCCCGGGCTGTGCTGTTTCCGTTCCCCATAACCCCCAGAACCAGGAATCAGCTCGCGCCGACCACAACCTGTGGCCACGCACGTCCCCACGGACAGCTGTCCGCAACAGAAATCGGGCCTCGGCCCATCGATACACGCAAACGGGAGGCTCCCATGGGCGCAAGCCGAACCAGCTTCGAAAAGCTCCAAAGGGACAGGGCCAAGAAGGCCAAGGCCGACGCCAAGAGGGCCAAGCGGCAGGGTCGGCCGGTGGCCGGTACCGAACGGAACGCGAGTTCGACCCGCGAGACTCCCCCCTCCTCCTCCCCTGTGTCCTCCACCGGACAGATCGGCCCCAACGAGCTCCTGATCATGGTGGAACAGCTCCAGGGCCGTCGGGCCCGCAAGGAGATCACCGAGGAGGAGTTCGAGGAACTCAAGAAGGATCTCCTCGCCCGCCTGGCCTGACGCCCGCCCTCTCCGGGACCTCACGCCCATGGGTCAGATCAGACCCCTGGCCGGAACCGTCCCCATCAGCGAGGTCGAGGCACGTCAGGGCATGTCGAGGCACGTCAGCGCATGTCAGGGCACGTAGCGTCCCACGTACGCCAGTCCGGTCAGGGCCACACCGGCCGCAGCCCCGGCCACGATGACGGTCCTCAACACCCGGCGGCTCCAGGGAAGCATCGCGGCCCCCACCAAAAGGGTGGGGGCGGCCAGGTAGTACCTCTCCAGGGAGTTCAGGTTCCCCGCTCCCAGGGCCGTGGCCGCCACCGCCGCGCCGTACCAGGCCAGGGGCCGGGGCAGTACGAACCAGCCCAGGATCACCAGGCCGACCAGCAACAAGGCGAACGGGGCGTGTAGACCGTCCCCGAACCGGTCGCCGACGACCAGGTCGCCCACAGCCCCCACCACCCGCGAGAGGGGCTCGTGAAAGCCACCCCGAAGAGGTCGCTGCGCGGCGACCGGGCCCCAGAATCCATGGCCGGCCTCCCAACTCCACAGGGCGAAGATCGTGCCCCCGAGCGGGGCGGCGAGGGCCGCCAGGAGAGAGCCGAGGCGCCGGGGAATCAGCCGCCCCTCCCCGGGGTGGGTCCAGAGCCGCAGGGCGGCCAGGCCAAGGGGGACGGCGAGGAGCACCCCCGTCGGACGAACCAGGGCCGCCCCCAGGGCCGCGGTACCCGCCCAGGCCCATCGACCCTCCCACAGGCCCAACAGGGCCATCAGCACCAGGACCAGGGCCAGGGGTTCGGAGTAGGCCATGACCGACACGAAGGTTGCGGGCCACAGCCCGACCAGCCAGACGGCGCGGCGGGCGACGACCGGGTCCTCACTGAGATCCATGGTCAGTCGCAGGACCAGGATCAGGGCTAACAGAAAGCAGACATTGGCGATCAGGACCAGGGCGGTGGCCGGGCCCCCGGGCAGGAATCCCAGGAGTCGTCCGAGCAACGGGAAACCGGGAAAAAAGCGAATGGAACCACGATTCGATCCGTAGCCCCCGGTCGCCAGATCCCGGTACCAGGCCCCGTCCCAAGCGAAGAGACCCTGATCCAACTGGAGGGGACGACTGTCCGACCACAGACTCCACGTCGACCGGGCCAGGACCCAACCGATCAGAAACACGAGCCGCCCGGCCACCCACACACCGACGACGGTGAGGACGTCCGATCTTCTCTCGGTGGCGAGGGTCAACGGGGAAACCTGACCAGTCGGGCCGGTTCGAAGACGTCCTCGTCGGGGGCCACGATCGTCTCACCGGGCCCCAGGCGCACCGCCAGGCCCAGCTCGAGCCGCTGGCAGGAGTCGCCCAGGGTCCGGTAGCCCCCCTGCCACACCATCCACACCCGGCCCTCCCCCGCGTTCTCCACGATGCGTTCCGCCACCGCGTCGGGATCGGCCCTCCCCATCCGGTCGGCATAGTCGGACCAGTCCACCAGGCGGGGATCGGTCAACCCCGGATAGGCCACGGCTCTCACGTCGGTCCGGAGATATCTCAAGGTCGCCGGTCCCAACTGATCAGGACAGAACACGACCAGATCCCCCGGTTCGGCGGTATCGAGGGCCTCGGCCACCTGGCGGCCCTGGGATCGGTTCTCACGCACCAGGTTGGCGTCCACCACCACCGAGGCCACCAGTACCGACAGGGTGAGCAGGGCCCCCGCCCATCGCCAGTTCAGACGGGCCATCCCGAGACCGGCCACGACGGCCACCGTCCCGAGGATCACGGCCGCGTACCTGGGCTCGTAGGCGGAGTTGGCCACCACCACCATGACCACCCCGATGGCCATCACCGCTGCGGCCACCAGCACCGGGCGCCGGGAGTCACCGGCACCGGTCGGAACGACCACCACCGCGGCGCGGTCACCCTCGACCGTATCGTGACGTTCGGTGCCGTAACCCAGGGCCAGGACCACGCTCAGAATCATCAGGAGGGCCAGGCTGACATTGGTCTGATCCCCACCGGCCAGGGCGACCATGGTTCGCACGATCATGGTGGGTGGGGTCGGGGCGGTGGCCCAGGGGGTTCCCGTGTGCCGCACCTGGTCCAGGAGCACCGGCGTCCAGGGCAGGAACAGGACACCACCGGCGACCAGGGCCCCGAGCATCCGCCCAGCGGCCGCCCTGGCCCCACCGACCCAGGATCTCCGGACCCACAGGAGCCACAGGAATCCCGCCCCCACCGCGGCGATCCCCCAGTAGTGGGTGAGCAGGATGGCGGCGGTGAGAAGGGTCACCAACGCCGACCACGACCACGAGGGCCGTCGTAGACCCGACTCCACCGACAGCCACAGGGCCAGACCCAACAGGGTCATCAGCGAGTACATGCGCACCTCGGAGGAGTAGCGCACGGCGAAGGGCGATACCGCCACGAACGCCGTGGCCAACCAGGCCGCGGACCGTCCACCGAACCTCCGGCCGGCCAGGTAGGTCAGGGGCAGCGACAGGAGGCCGAACACCGCCGAGAGCGTCCTGACCGCGGAGTCGCCGTCGCCCACCGCCACCATCCAGTAATGGAGCAGGAAGTAGAAGAGGGGTGGATGCCCATCATGTCGCAGAGCG
>JALSTE010000214.1 GCA_026983855.1 Acidimicrobiia bacterium | reverse complement strand
GGGGGTTCGGGCCCGCGGCGGCGGTGAGCACCGTGGTCGCCAGCGCGGCGGCCCGGGTGGGGTCGGACATCATGGTCTCGGTGACCACGCAGGTCATGCCCAGGTCCTCCACCGCCGGGGCCAGGGCGGCGTCCCTGGTGTCGATGACCATGGTGGCGGCCAGATCCCGGTAGAGACGGGCCACCCCCAGGGCGGAGGCCTCGTGGCCCAGTTCGGTGAGCATCCGGGCCGCCGGTCCCTTGACCGCCTCCCCACCGATGATCGGGGACACGGCCACCACCGACTCCCGTCGGGCGGCGACGGCGTCGCGGACCCCGGGAACGGCCAGCACCGGGCCGATTGACACCACGGGGTTGGAGGGGGCGATGACGACGGTGCGGGCCCCGGCGATGGCCTCGAGGACCCCGGGGGAGGGTCGGGCCCCGGTGGCGCCCTCGAAGGTGATCCCGGTCAGGGCCACCGAATGACGTCGGGCCACGAAGTAGTCCTGGAAGTCGATGGTCTCGCCCCCGGGCAGGTGGATGAGGGTCCGCAGGCGGTCCCCGGTGACCGGGATGAGCCGGGCCTCCACACCCAGGGCCCGGGCCAGTTCGGCGGTGACCGTGGCCAGGTCGGCGCCCGCGCCCAGCCGCTGGGTGCGGTAGAGGTGGACGGCGAGGTCCCGGTCACCGAGGCGGAACCAGGCCTCTCCTCCGAGGCGGGCCAGCTCATCCATGACGGTCCACGTCTCGCCCGCCCTCCCCCAACCCGTCTCGGGGTTGACCAGCCCGGCCAGGGTGTAGGTGATGGTGTCCAGGTCGGGGCTGATGCTCAGGCCGTGGAGTTCGAAGTCGTCGGCCACGTTCACGATCACGTCGCAGTTCGCAGGGGGACGAACGGCGACCAGGCCGGCGAGGAACCTGGCCGCACCGACCCCCCCGGCCAGGGTCACGACCCTCTCGTCCCTCTCGTCGGCTCTCTCCCCATCGCCCTCGGACCCACCGGGGGATGTCGGGGTGGAGGGTGTGGCGTCGGTGGTGGGCTCGGGCGTCACCCCCGAATCCTACCGGCGCCGGGGGACGGACCCCGAAAGCGGTCGACCGGACCGGTCGCCCCACCCGGGTGGATTGCCGACGCTCGGTGAGGAGACCCAAGGCCAGGTCGAGTGGTCGCCCCCACCCGGGCGGATCGCGGTTCTCAGGTGACGGAGGTCAGGCGGTGACAGAAGTCGGCGTAACGGGACACCACCGCCGGCCACGAGAACCGCTCGATGGTGTACTCACGGCCCGCCTCGGCCAGTTGGCGGCGCAGGACGGGGTCGGAGAGGAGGCGGTCGAGGCCGGCCTCGAAGGTGGGGTACCCCTCGAAGGCGATTCCACCCCGGCCCCGGGTGATGTGCTCGACGGTGGCGGCGCAGCGGGCGTTGACCATGACCGGCCGACCGGCCAGCCAGGCCTCGGGGACGACGATGGAGAAGGACTCCATGGCCGAGGGGTTCACCACGATCTCCGACCCGGCCAGCAGGCCCCACTTGTCGGCCTCGTCCACGGCGTCGGTCACGATGACGTCGGGGTGGGGGTCGAGACGTTCGTGGGCCGGGCCCACGAACACCAGGGCCAGGGGTCCGGGGCGGCGGGCCTTGTATTCACGGAAGAAGGCGTCGAGGGCCCGGGCCCCCTTGCCGTTCTCCAGTCGCCCCAGGCACATCAGATAGGGGCGGTCGTCGATTCCGTAGCGGCGGCGGGCTTCCTCGGCGGCTCCCGCCGGCATCTCGACGGGGTCCACCCCGAGACCCAGGACCAGACCAGGTTTGTGGGCCACCGGGAACAGCCCCTGGACCAGGTCCCTCTCGGCCTCGCTGTAGTAGCTGACGGCCCTGGCGCTCACGTAGGTCCGTTCGATGGTCCCCAGGTGCAGGGCGGGTTCGTCGTGGGCCGCTCCGTGCAGGATCGAACGGTCGGGGTTGGCCCGCACCCCCTCCACCGTGGGCCAGAACAGGTAGGGCCCCAGGGCCAGGAGATCGGCGTCGGACGCCGTGGCGGCCTCGATCATGTCGGGGTTCACCGGCCCCTGCATGTCGATGTACATCTTCTGGCCGACACCGTCGACGGTGGTCGGCGACTCCTCGACCCGGACCGCGACCCCACCCCATCGGGGGTCGCGTCCCGACACCGACTCGAAGCGGTGAACGGTGACCCCGTTGATGTCGAAGGTTCCCGGTTCCTCCACGTCCGCCCAGTCCACGGCCGACCGGGCGCAGGTGGCGAAGGCCTCCACCTCCCATCCCGCCAGGGAGACCAGGTGTTCGCCGAGTTGGCGCAGGGCCCGCTCGGCCCCCCCGATGGAGGCGTCCCCGTAGCGGGGTACGACTATGCCGAGCTTCACGATGACCTCCCCGTGGTGGCGGTGCCGGGGTCGACGGGCGAACGATCCGGGGTCCCGGCGGCCAGCCGGGCCAGGACCTCCTCGAAGGCCGACTCGGCGGAGTCGGGGCCGAGGGATGCCAGGCGGTGCCGTCCGGCCCGGATCAGGTGACGGCGGAGGTCACCGTCGGAGAGGACCCGGCCCACGGCCGTGGCGACCAGATCGGGCGAGGAACGGGGGAGGACCAGGGCCGCTCCACCGGCGGTCTCGGGCACGGCCCCGGCGTGGAGGGCCACCACCGGGAGATTCGCCGCCATGGCCTCCAGCAGGGGCATGCCGAAACCCTCGTGGCGGGAGAGACACACGAACACGTCGGCGTCGGCGTACTCGCGGGACAGGGTCCGCTCGTCGACGGCCCCGGCGAAGGTGACCGCCCCGGTGAGGCCGAGCGACGTGACGAGGCGATCGAGGGACCTGCGGTAGCGGGGGAAGGTGTCGCGGCCCACGAGACGTAACCGAAGATCGGCCAGGGCCGGATCGCCGGACCTGCGGGCCACGGCCAGGACCTTGATCAGGTCGTGCTGGGCCTTGTTGGGGGCGATACGGCCCACGAACAACATGGTCGGCGGTGTCCGGTGGGGGAGGGGCCCCCGGGGTGCACCGGGACTCCCACCGGTGTCGATGATCACTGGTGCCACCGCGGTGGGGGAGTAGCCGAGATCCTCGAGCTCGGCCCGGTTGAACTCCGACACCCCGACGCCCATGTCCACCCGTGGGGCCAGGGCCCGAAGTTGGTGCCGGGCCCGGGCCAGGTCGGGGATGACGTCGGGATCCCAGGGGGCGAGCATCTCCAGGGGGGTGAGATTGTGGTGGTGGAGCACCATGGGCTCGGGTCGGGCGGCCACCAGCTCGGCCAATGGGGATCCGGTGGCCATGTGGTACACGTTCACCACCCTTCCGCTTCCCCGGCGGGCCTCGTACACCTCCCAGGGGTGGG
>JALSTE010000213.1 GCA_026983855.1 Acidimicrobiia bacterium | reverse complement strand
ATCGTTCCTCCTTCGCAGTGGATCGCGGCGGGTGTACCGGACCCTCACGAGACCACGGTCCGGTACATGTTGCCCAGCTGAACCGTCAGTGGCGCCCGGCACCATCACAATGCCCGGGCCAGGAGTAGCCGGGTGGACTCCGATCCGTGGCCGGTCAGATTGAGGCTGTCGCCAGAGGCCGGGATCAGGGCGGTGTCACCGGTTCGCAGCTCGACCCCAGCATGTCCCCCCACGCTCGCCCGACCGGTTCCCGAGGTCACCGTCAGGGTGTGGGCGTAGCCGTCGAGCGAGACGGTGCCACCCTCCCGGCCCACGGCCAGCTCGTCAATCCAGAAGTAGTCACACGACACCAGGCGGGCCCGACCCAGACCCGGTGTCTCCGGAAGATCGACGTGAACGGGGTGGGCGGGCCCCAGGGAGTAGTCCACGACCTCCAGGGCCTGTCTCAGGTGGATCTCCCTCGGTTTACCGTCCAGGCCCAGGCGGTCCCAGTCGTACATCCGGTAGGTCACGTCGGACGTCTGCTGGATCTCGCACAACACCACCCCGGCCCGGATGGCGTGGGTCTGCCCGGCGGGGACCAGAACACAGTCACCCGGTTTGACCGGAACCTCGGCCAGGTAGTCGCGAACACGTGAGGTGCCGGCGTCCCGCTCGAAGTCCTCGCGGCGGGTTCCCTCCTTCAGCCCGCAGATCACCGCGGCCCCCGGTTCGGTCTCCAGAACGAACCAGGCCTCGGTCTTGCCCACGCCGGTGGGGGACCTGGGCCCGTCGGGGGGATGGATCTGCACACTGAGATCGTCGTTGGCGTCGATCAACTTCACCAGTAGGGGAAAGCGGTCGTCGGCGGTGGGTCGGGACCGCCCCAGGATCTGCTCGGAGTGGCTCTCCATCAGCTCCCGCAGGGTCCGCCCGGCGTGGGGGCCGGAACGGACCACGCTCTCGTTTCCCGGGTAGTCGCTCAGCTCCCAGCTCTCGCCCAGGGGCCCGGCGAAGGGCGGATCGAGTTTCAACAGTTCGTTGAGATGGTGCCCGCCCCAGACCTTCTCCATGAGGATGCGGTCGAAGACCAGGGGGGCAAGCGAACTGTGGGAACGGCTCATCAGGGGACATGCTGCCATGCCCCGGGCCGGACCCGGATCTAGAGCGGTCTCCTCATGGCCACCGAGACCAGACGGCGGGGAAGGTCCCCCTCGGTGAAATGGAATGAATCCAGCATCTCGAATCCCTCCGAGAGGCGCTCGATGAGTTCGGGGCTGAAGAAGTGGACGATGAACCCCCCGTGTTCGTACATGCCGTCACCTCGGTCGATGCCGGTCCCACAGTGCTCGTCCCCGACGGTGCGTACCGTGTACACGAGAACCCCTCCAGGCCTCAGGACCCGGTGGATCTCCGAGGCCAGGCTCACCAGTTCCTCGGTGGTGAGGGCCATGCAGAACAGCATGTGGGAGTAGCAGGCGTCGAACGACCCGGAGGGGAAGGGGAGGGGCTGACGTGCGTCGACCACCACGGTCTCGATCGGGTGTCGGTCAGCCTTCGACCGGGCCGCTATGGCCTCGAGGCCCACCCGGCTGAAGTCGGCGGCGGTCACCCATAGCCCGGACCCGGCGAAGAAGAGGGTGTCCCTTCCCTGCCCGGGGCCCAGTTCGAGCATTCGCCCGGCCCCCTGCTCCCGGAAGAGCTCGTTGGCCCGGACCGCCGACTCACTCGGCTCGAGACCGTACATGTCGGGGTTGTCCCCCAGGACCGAGTCCCAGTGGCTGCGTTGTGCATCACGAAGCTCGGCTGACCCGCTCGACTCGTCGCCCATGTCATCGTTCCCTTCGCAAGATCAACGCAAACTAGCCAGACTCCCGTCCCCCGCCCCCAACCCCCCATTTCTGAGTGTGGGGGACGGTGTGGTGGCCCGTGGGTCTCGGAGATCGGGGGTGGGGTGGTGTTTTTGTGAGTGTGGGGGGCGGTGTGGTGGTCCGTGGGTCTCAGAGATCGGGGGTGGGGGGCTACACGGCCCGCCGAACCTGGACCCGGGTGTCGAAGAAGGCGGCCGATCCCACCCCTGCGGGGGCCTCGGGGTTGGTGAGGGCATTGACCGATCTCCTCTCGGGGGTGTGGCCGTTCCACCAGCCGAAGGGGACGATCGCCACCCCCGGGAGAACGTCATCGGATATCTCGGCCGTGAGGGTCAGTGATCCCCGTCGGTTGAACACCTCGGTCGGGTCCCCATCGGATATACATCGTTCGGCGGCGTCGCGGGGATTGAGACGGACCCCGGGGTCGGCTCGATGGGGCAGGTGGGCCGAGGCTCCGCCGTACTGGGCGTTCAGGAAGCGAACGTGGGTCTTGGGTGACAGCAGGGTCAGTGGGAACTCCGGCACCGGGTTGGCACCTCCCTCGATTCCGTCCCCGGTTGGCGGGGGACGGTAATCGAGTGCCCCAAGGTTCATGGGTTCTCCCGGGGGTGGGGTCTCACCGACCCGGAGGCGGTCCCAGCCGTCCTCCACCAATCGATCCCAGGTGATACCGGACAGGTACGGATGACGGGAATTCAGCAGGAACCTCACCAGTTGCTCGTCGGAGGCGGCCAGGCCCGGGTCGTGCAACCCCATGGCCGCAGCCAGGCGTCGGAAGATCTCGGTGTTGGGCAGGGCCTCGCCCAGCGGCTCGATGGCCGGTCGATTCAGGGCCAGGTACATGTGGCCCCACGCCGGGACGAGATCGAGGTGCTCGAGCTGGGTGGTGACCGGGAGGATGATGTCGGCGTGACGGGCGGTGTCGGTCATGAACTGCTCCATCACCACGGTGAAGAGATCCTCCCGGGCCAGGCCGGCCATCACGGCGTTCTGGTCGGGGCAGGTGACGGCGGGATTCGAGTTGTGGATGAACAGAGCCGATATGGGGGGCTCCAGGTCCGGATCGGAGAGCACCCGGCCCAGCGAGGCCATGTTGAACACCCGCGGTGGCTCCACCGACGGGTCCCGGTTCAGGGAGACGTCGAAGTACACGCTGGTGGAGCGGGCCAGGCCGCCCCCGCGGTCCCGCCAGGCTCCGGTGACGGCGGGGAGCATGGTCACCGCCCTGATCAGATCCCGGCCATGTTCATGGTGTTCGGCCCCGATGAGCGTCCGAATGGCCGCCGGCCGCCGACTGGCCCAGGTGCGGGCCAACCACTCGATGGTTTCCGCGGCCACGCCCGTGATCTCCCGGGCCCGTTCCGGGGGCATGCGGGCGGCGGAGGTCTGAAGCTCCTCCCAGCCGGTCGCGTGGGTGGCCATCCACTCGGTGTCGGCTAGTTCCTCACGATCCAGCACGTGGATCATGGCCAGCACCAGGGCCACGTCGGTTCCGGGGCGGA
>JALSTE010000212.1 GCA_026983855.1 Acidimicrobiia bacterium | reverse complement strand
CACGGCCTTCGGGGCCTTCCTCCTCGCCCTGGGGGTGGTGGAGCTGGTGTCGATGGTGCTCCTGGGCAACTGGAGGCCCATGGGCGGCCTTCCCCACGCCCTGATCGCCCTGGCCTACGTGGTGGGAGGTGGCTACGCGGTGGTGAATCCCCCCGCCGCCGCCGCCGGGCTCACCTTCGCCATCTCGGTGATGTTGTTGTTCATAGCCGCGGTGAGACTGGCCGTGGCCAGGCTCCTGCGTGAGGCCGGGATGGTCTGGGGCTGGACCGCGGCCTCGGCCGTGGTGGACGTGATCCTGGCTCTGCTGATCATCGTGGGTTGGCCCGCCTCCAGCATCTGGGTCCCCGGGTTGCTGTTCTCCCTGGAGCTGCTGATGAACGGATGGCTGCTGTTGGGCATCGGCTGGCTTCTCAGGAGGCTGGACGAGTCCACTCGGGGCTGAGGTAAGGGGCGAAGGGGGGGTGGGGCCGGTCGCCCTCACCCCGTGGTGTCGGCCATGAGCTCGTCGATCAGGGGGCCGTACTCCTGGGCCAGCCGCTCCAGTGCGCTCTGTATCCCTTCCCCGATGAGCGGCTCCACCACCGACTGGCGGCACTCGACCTCCCTGGTGGCCTCGGCGATCTCCCGGGCCTGGAGGTCGGGTAGGTCGGGGACCGAGTCACGCCAGTCCCCCGTGGCCAGAGCCGCGGCAGCGGCCTCGGCGGTGGCCGGGGTGCCGTCCAGGGTTGGATCGGTCTTCAGAACCGCGGCCACGGCCGTGGCCAGCATGGTCTGGGTCTCCCCCGAGTAGCGAACCTGGGGTGGCCCCGGAAGGGGGTTCGGGCCCCGGCACTCCTCCAGCCCCGAACTCAGCCGTTCCCCCACCCCCAGCTCGGCGGCCACGGTGGAATCCAGGTTCACCAGGGCGCTCTGGAGGTCCGACAGACCCTCAGGGGTGGGTGGGAACTCCCCCAGGGACACGCGGGACACGCAGTCGTCATAGGTCGATCGCCAGGCGGCGGCCCCGGCCTGGTCCAGACCCTCGGGTGGAAGGGGTCCGGACTCCTGGTCAAAGGGTGTGCCGTCGGGCCGGAGTCCGAACAGGAAGTAGAGCCGGGCCTCGAACAGGGTGCTCTGCCCGTAGCCGAGGCGGGAGGCGTAGTCGAGGGTCCCGTCGAAGGTCTCGACGTCGGGCTCGGAGGTGAACTGGGTCAGGGGGATCCGTCCGGGGTCGGATCCGTAGCCGTTGGCGGACAGGCAGTCCAGGACGCCGGAGCGGACCCTCTGCCCCTCGGCGAACCCGTTGAGCGGGGCCACGAGCTCGGCCCTCATGGCGGACAGGAACGCGACCCGGGCCCCGGTCGGGTCGCCTCCCTCGTCTCCTGGCTGGGCGGGGTCGGAGGGGGCGGACGGAGTACCGGCCGGGGCCGTGGTGGAACCGACCGTTGCCGTCGTCGTCGCCCCGGTGGCGGCAGGGGCGGGAGCCGAACACGCGGCGGCGAGGATGACCAGGACCATCAGGACCGAGGTCAGCACGGTGGTGGGCCTGATTCGGGGGGGCGGACCGTTCCCCGCCGCCGTGTCCACTGTGTCTGCCGTGTCCGCCGTGTCCACTGTGTCCGCCGTGTCCACCATGTTCACCGACCCCCCGTGTCCGTTGGGGGCGATGATAGTGGCCCCCCGCCTCCGGGATCGGGTCGGGGTTGACCTGATACGAACAGGTGTTCGATCATGGGGGGATGGGATGGTCCAGTTCGCACCTGCCGTGGTCCCAGTTGGAACGCATCCTCTCCGACCGTTCGGGGGCGATACCGGAGGTGGCCGACGGGAGTGACTCCCCGGCCTGGTCCCGGCGTCGCCGGGGGCCTCGAACCCCGAGCCCGCCCCGCCGTGGTGGGCGACACGGGGTGGTGCCCTACGCCGAGCTGCACTGCCACTCCAACTTCAGCTTCCTGGACGGGGCCTCCCACCCCTCTGAGCTGGTGGCCGAGGCGGCCCGGCTGGATATCGGACACCTGGCCCTCACCGATCACGACGGTTTCCACGGGGTGGTGCGCTTCGCCGAGGCGGCCCGGGCGGCCGGGGTGGGCACGGTGTTCGGGGCCGAGCTGTCCCTGGGGCTGACCCGCCCCCAGAACGGGGTGGCCGACCCCGAGGGGCACCACCAGATCATCCTGGCCCGCGATCCCGAGGGCTACGCCGCCCTGGGGAGGTTGATATCGGAGGCTCAGATGGCGGGGGAGAAGGGGGCTCCCCGTTGCTCGGTGGAAATGATCGCCGAGGCGGCGGAGGCGGGGGGTGGTGACCACTGGGTGCTGTTGACGGGGGGTCGCAAGGGCCTGGTTCCCTCGGCCCTGGTGTCGGGGGGTCCCCGGGCCGCGGCCCGGCGGCTGAGGGAACTCATCGACATGGTCGGTCGTGACAACGTCAGGGTCGAACTGTGGGACCACGGCGACCCCATCGACAGCGCCCGCAACGACGCCCTGGCCGCCCTGGCGGTGGAGCACGGGGTGGAACTCATCTGCACCAACAACGTGCACTACCACCATCCCTCCCGTCGTCGCCTGGCCACCGCCCTGGCCGCGGTGAGGGCCCGGCGCTCCCTCGACGACATGGACGGTTGGTTGCCCCCCGCCGCCACCGCCCACCTGCGTTCGGGGGCCGAGCAGGTACGGAGGTTCTCCCGCTATCCGGGGGTGGTGGCCGCCGCCGCCGTCCTGGGGGCCGAGTGCGCCTTCGACCTGTCCCTGGTGGCCCCCCGCCTCCCCCCCTTTCCCTGCCCCCCCGGTCACGACGAGATGAGCTGGTTGCGGCACCTCACCGAGGCCGGGGCCCGGGAGCGCTACGGCCCCCGTGACGCCGAGCGGGTGCCGGGGGCCTGGGCCCAGATCGATCACGAACTGGACATGATCCGCCGTCTGGGGTTCCCCGGCTACTTCCTGGTGGTGTGGGACATCGTCCGGTTCTGCCGGGCCCACGACATCCTCTGCCAGGGGAGGGGATCGGCCGCCAACTCCGCCGTGTGCTTCGCCCTGGGGATCACCAAGGCCGACGCCGTGAGGCTGGGGCTGCTGTTCGAACGGTTCCTGTCCCCCGAACGCGACGGTCCCCCCGACATCGACCTCGACATCGAGAGCGGTCGCCGGGAGGAGGTCATCCAGTACGTGTACGAGCGCCACGGTCGCACCCGGGCGGCCCAGGTGGCCAACGTGATCACCTACCGGGCCAAGTCCGCCGTGAGGGACATGGCCAGGGCCCTCGGCTACTCCCAGGGTCAGCAGGACGCCTGGTCCCGTCAACTCGACCGCTGGAGCGGACTGTCCCAACTCCGCGACAACATGGCGGGTGATCGGGTAGATGAAGCACCGGGAGGG
>JALSTE010000211.1 GCA_026983855.1 Acidimicrobiia bacterium | reverse complement strand
TGATCCCATCCCACCACCCTGGCCACAGCCCCTTCCACGGCCACCGTTGTCGCTCACGGGGACGTCACCTAGCGTGGCGACCGTGAAACGGAAGAGCTTCTCGGACATGGCGTGTCCCATCGCCCAGTCCCTGGAGATCCTCGGTGAGTGGTGGACACCCCTCATCCTGCGGGACACGGTCCTGTTCGGGATCACCCGATTCGACGAGCTCCAGCAAAAGTTGGGGATCGCCCCCACGGTTCTCACCGATCGCCTGAACAAGTTGGTCGACCACGGACTGCTCGAACGCCGCCGGTACTGCCTGCGTCCTCCCCGCTACGAATACGTTCCGACTCGGGCGGGACGTGACACCGAACCCATTCTCGAGGCCCTGGCCGCCTGGGGACGCAGCTGGACCCAGGTCCCGGGGACCGACCGCGCATCGAAGGACTGAGCGGGAACCCCGGTCAGCCACCAAGACAGGGCAGCACCCAGCGGCCACGAACCGCGCATCGAAGGACTGAGCGGGAACCCCGGTCAGCCACCAAGACAGGGCAGCACCCAGCGGCCACGAACCAACGGTCCCCGGCGGTAAGTACGTCTAACGGATCCCGGTGTCGTAGGCCACGTCGAGCTCGTCGGCTCCGGGCACCGCGAATTCCTGCTCGGGGGCGGTTCCCAGCAGGCCCTCCACCGGCTGGGGAACGAGGGTGTACTCACCACCGGGCAGCTCCACCGCGAAGCGCCCCGAGGTGTCCGTCACCACCTCGGTGACCCGCCCACCGGAGGGGTCGAGAATCACCAGATGGGCCCCACCGACGGGTTGCTCCTCACATCCGGGAGCCGGTGGGTCCGACATGGTCGGACAGGTGGGGCCGGCGTGTACCCGCCCCTCCACCGGGTACAGGGTCGCCGTCGGCGCCGGCGACGAGCCGGAGGAGCAGGCGGCCAGGGAGAGGATGGCGGCGAGAGTGGCGGCGAGCAGCTTCATGATCCTCTGACGATTCTGACGGGGGTCCCGGTTCCCGCGCCGTCCGACGGCGGTGGCCGGCCGGGGGGGAACCCGCCCCCGTGGCGAACACCCGGCCCCGAACCCGACAGCCACCCGAACCGAGAACATTCGGGCACCGGGGAACCGACCGGGCCCCCGGCGACGTCGAAGAGAACATGAAACCAATCCTCGTGATCACCACCATCATCGCCCTGCTGGCCTCGGCCTGTGGTTCGGATCCGGTCCAGGGGGCGGACGGAGGCGGCTCGGAGACCCCCGCGACCAGCACGCCCGACTCCACCGTGCCCGACACACCGCTGGGATCGGGGCCGTACCCGGTGGTGACCCTGGACGTGACGATCACCCATCCCGAGGCGGAGACCCTCTCCTACACGATCACCTGCCTCGGCGACACCGCCACCATCACCGGTGACGTGGCCCTCGACGCCAATCAGGCCTGTGAGGCCCTGGGGCGGGAGGAGGTCCGGACCCGCCTGGTGGAGGGTCCCCCCGCCGATCGGGTCTGCACCGAGATCTACGGAGGCCCCGATGTCGCCACCATCACCGGCTCCTATGACGGGATCGACGGTGTCTCGGTGAACACGACCGTGGACCGGACCGACGGCTGTGGCATCAACGACTGGGATGTCCTCCTCGCCGGTGTGCTGCCCCCCGCCCTGGGCGTGGTCGAGTCGACCTCGTAGGCGGTCGGACGCCGTGGTCGCCCCCGTCGGCCCAACCTACCTCCCCTGACCGCTGCGACCAGGGCGGCGGTCCCCGCCGAGATCAAGCCCGACATCAGCATCAACCCCAGTACAACCGCCAACCCGCCACCGCCCACGGCCACCTGGGCCACCAGTCCCTCGTCCATTTCCGGTCCTCCATCCTCCCGCCGGTTCCGACGGGTAGGGGATGGATGATCCGGGAGGCATTTTCTTACACCTTGCGAATCGGAAATCTCCCCGGACCGCCGCCGGTCAGCGGAGGGCGGCCATTCTCCATTCCCCCCGCCCCTCGAACTTGGCGGCGTAGAGGGCGGAGTCGGCCCGCCGCAGAAGTTCGTCCAGATCACGGCTCCCCCGATGGTGGACGATTCCGACGCTGGCCCCGATCCTGACCGTTCGGCCGGAGACCTCGTCTATGGCCGAGATCTCCCCTATCAGCCGGTCGGCGAGGGCCCGCAGACGGGCCGGCTCGGCCGCCGACGGGCATACGACGACGAACTCGTCACCCCCCAACCGGACCACGGTGTCGGTGTCACGGACGGCACCTCGGAGCACCTCACCCACCCGGATCAACAGATGGTCCCCGACCTCGTGACCGTGGCGATCGTTGACCTCCTTGAAGTCGTCGAGATCCAGGTACAGCACCGAGGTACCGGCCGGCTGACGGACGGGAAGTCGCTCATAGAGGTAGGCCCGATTGTGCAGACCGGTGAGGGGATCGTGGTAGGCGAGGTACTCGAGCTGACGCCGCTGGGCCTCCTGGGTGAGGGAGAGACCCAGGATGCCGGCGGCCTGGCTCATCTGCTGGGCCTGATTGGGACTCGGCGCCCCCTCACTGTGATGCCAGCACAGCAAGCGCAGTTCGCGGTCAGGGGTCGGGATCCGACGCACCCAGGCCACCCTCATGCCGGGAGCGCCGCCGGTCGACGAACTGATCTCGGAGTTCATGTCGGCCAGGCGGCGGTGACCGGTGTCCCCCCCACCCAACTCCACCTGAAACGCCGTGGACCACCACCCGGCACATCCGGGGATCTCCGGTCCGGGGAACCCGCTCTGGGAGTGGACCATGATCGAGGAGTCCTCCAGAAGCTCCAGCACCGCCGCCGGTCCGTTCATCGGATGGCACACCATGGCCCTGGTCACGGTGTCGACCACATCGGCGAACTCCATTCCCCCGGCCACGCCCGTGATCGCCTCGGACAGGCGGTGACGCACCGACTCCTCGGTCACCACCAGCAGGTAGGCACCCAGACCCGGTGAATCCAGGTGGTTCTCCGACCAGGCCTCGGTGTAGCGGACCTCCCCCTCCACGGTCCGGTACCTCATGGTGATTGGGCCCATGAGCTGGTCGCTCACCACCACCCCGAACTCCAACAGCTCGGCGGCGAAGGCCTGATCTTCGGGATGGATGAACTCCACCACGTTGCGCCCCACCAGCGATCCAACCCCCGAGCCGTCACCGTCGGGGTCCAGCAGCCGTCCGGCGCGGGGGTTGGCGTAGAGGATGTTCCCCGTGCCGTCGAGGGCGAGCAGGGCCATGGGCAGGGCGGCGAGAGCCGCCGCCTCATCGACCTCACTCTCTTCGACAACCCGCGCGTCCGTTCCTGACATGGTCCGCTCCCATCGGAAGCATTCCCGTCCCCCTTAGCCTCCCCGAATCCCTGTCGCCGGGTCTCCCCGTCCCAGCCCCCGCTCCCGCACCAACGGAGGCGGTTGGGACCGGGGGTACCCTGACGGGATGCCCGAGACGCCATCTTGGTAAGCCGTCCCCACCCGGTGTCACGCATTCGAGCCGACGTCGCCCGGAACCGGGAACGAGCGGCGGGCGTGGGAATCGGGCTGATCACGGGTGGCGCCGGTGACGATCCCGCCGGAATCGTCACGTACACGATCGTGGGGGCGACCACGGGATTCCAACTCCTGTGGCTGATGCTCCTCTCCACCCCGATGATGGTCGCGGTGCAGTCCACGGTGGCCAGAATCGCGCTCACGACCGGGAAGTCCCTACCGGAGTTGACCACGGCGTACTACCGAAGGGCCACCACCTTCGTGGTCATCGTGATATTGGCCATCGCCAACGTGTTGACCATTGGCGCCGATCTGGAGGCAGTGGCCTCGATCCTCGCGGTCGCGACCGGACTGGACCCGGTGTGGTTCCTCCTTCCCCTGACGGCACTGGTGGGGTACCTGGTGATCTTCCGGGCCTACGCCACGATCAAGAGGGTCCTGGTGGGAATGTCCTTCGTTCTGGTCGTCTACATAGGAGCCGCTGCACTCGCCCAGCCCGATGTCGGGGAGATGATCAGGGGCACCCTGGTGCCCAGCACCACCTTCAGCTCCGCCTTCCTGTTGGCCGCCCTCGGACTGCTCGGCACCACGATGTCGCCGTACCTGATGTTCTGGCAGGCCTCTGAGGAGCGCGAGGAACACCCGACCGTCGCCCAGGCCCAGAGCGCCGACACCGGCACGGCGATCGGCATGATCTACTCGAACCTTCTCGCCTATTTCATGATCGTGGCCGGGGCGGTGACCCTTTCCGGCATCACCGTCGTCACCGTCACCGACGTTGCCGACGCGCTCACCCCTGTGGCCGGCCACTACGCGTTCGCCCTCTTCAGTATCGGGGTGATCGTCTCGGGACTGCTCGCCATCCCGGTTCTGGCCGGTTCCACCGCCTATGCCGTGGCCGACTCCTTCGGTTGGCGCGAGGGACTCAACGAGAAGGTCGCCGACGCCCGCGGGTTCTATGTCGTGTTCGTCGGGGCGATGCTTCTCGGCGCCCTCATCGACCTCTCACCCGTGTCCGCCGTGGACGCCCTCTACTACAGTCAGGTACTGGATGGTCTGTTGCTGCCCTTCCTGGTGGCGGTGATGCTGTTGATCGCCAACAACCCGACGATCATGGGCACCAGAACCAACACCCGCTTCAACAACGTCTTCGGGATCCTGGCCCTGGTGGTGTCGGCGGCCCTGGGGCTGGTGATGATCATCGGTCTCATCTGAGATCACCCGCCGCTCTCCCCGGTCCGGGGGCGTCCCGGCCCCGCAAGCAGCTCGAAGCCGGACTCTCACGAACCCAGCCCCCCATTAGGGTGAGTCAGCGGGTCGGGAGGGGACCGACCCCGAGGGGAGGTGACCGTGGTTACCGCAGCGGAGGGGACGACGCTTTTCGACTGGGTGGAGAACCACGCCGGGCGTAGCCCCGACTCCACCGCCATGGTGGGGCCCGGCATCCACCTGACCTACGCCGACCTGACCCGACGGTCGTTGGAGGCGGCCTCGGGACTGGCCCGGTTGGGGGTGGGACCCGGGGACGTGGTGGCGGCACAGCTCCCCAATATCCCCGAGTTCGCCATCCTGCTGCTGGCCGCGGTGCTGCGGGGCGCCACCCTCCACACCCTCCACATGCCCTACCGGGAATCTGAGCTCTCCTCGCTGCTGGCCCACGGCGGCGCCCGGGTCGTGGTCGCCCCCACCACCGCCGGAGACCGGAGACCCGCCGCCGAACTGGTATCCCTCGCCGACTCGCTCCCGAACCTCGGGACGGTGGTGTCCGTGGGTGGGGCCACCGAGGGCGCCGTGCCCCTCGGTGAGCTCACCGCCGGCCCGCCGGATCCGGCCCACCGGGTGCCGCCCGACGGCCGGCGACCCTTCCTGCTGCTCCACACCTCGGGCACCACCTCTGGACCCAAGGGAGTGGTCCACACATCGCGCCGGTTCCTCGGCAACGCCGCCGGTGCTTCGGCCGAGTTGGGGCTCACCCCATCGGACCGGATCACCTCACTGGCCCCCTTCACCCACCTCTACGGGTTGTTCACCCTCCACATCGCCCTGGCGGCGGGGGCGACCACGGCCCTGGTACCGGCGTTCCATCCCCCGACACTCGTGGACACCATCGGGGAGCTGTCCCCCACCGCGCTTTTCACCGCCCCGGCCCACCTGGCCCCGTTCGTGGCCGCCGGGAGTCTTCCGACGGAATTGTTCGACACCACCCGGTTCATCTGCCTCTCCGGCTCCGCGGTCGCCCCCGCCCTGGCCCGCGAGGTCGACGACCTCATGGCCCGAGGCTCGGTCATCGGCCTGTGGGGCATGACCGAGATCCAGGTCGGTACCTTCGGACGGCCCTCCGATCCCCTCCCGACGCGGATCGGCACCGCCGGACGACCGGCGCCGGGTATCGAGGTCCGGGTGGTCAACGCCGAGGGGAACCCGGTCCCCGCCGGAGTCGAGGGGGAGCTCCAGGTGCGCGGCCCCTCGGTGTTCGGGGAGTACGTTCACGACCCCGCCTCCACCGGGGCGGCCTTCACCGGGGACGGGTGGTTCCGCACCGGGGACCTGGCCCGGATCGACTCCGAGTCCTACGTGACCCTCACCGGACGCACCAAGGAGATCATCAACCGGGGAGGCATCAAGTACAACCCCGCCGAGGTGGAGAACGTCCTCCTCGAACACCCGGACATCGTGGCCTGCGCCGTGGTGCCCGTACCCGACCCGGTCCTGGGGGAGAGAGGCTGCCTCTGCGTCCAGACCACACCCGGCGCCACCATCGATCTCGGCGAGGTAACCCGGATCCTCGATGAGCGGCGGATCGCCAAGTACAAGTGGCCCGAGAGGATCGAGGTCCTCCCCGAACTACCCATGACCCCCACCCGCAAGGTGCGGCGGGGTGAGCTGGTCCGGAGGCTGGAGCGGTGAGCAGCGACCGCCGCCCCCACCGCATGGAGCGCCGGACACCCGTTTGGGAGCCACCAGCGGAGATCCTGGAACTGTTCCCCGAGGTGTCGGGCAACACCCTCAACGGAGTGGGGGAGACCGAACCACGGCCGGTGGCCGCTCCTATGTGGCGAGACCCCCGCACCATCGCCCACGGTCGGGTGCAGGACCACATCACCCGGGAGTACAGCCAACACGAGGATCTCCGCCGGGGCATGAGGCCCCGCGGCCGGTACCGGCCCGCGCCGCTGGCGGAGGAACGGATCGAGCGCTCCCCCCGGGAGTGGTCCCGGGCGGTACGGCGGTTCGCCCTGGGGGAGGCCGGCACCACCGTGGCCAAGGTGGGTATCACCGAGCTCCGGCCCGAGTGGGTGTTCGAGGGTTACGAGGTCAACCGGCGGTGGCTGATCCTGCTGGCCGACGTGATGGACCACGACGACCTCTCCACCGCCCCCCGGTGGGAGGCGGCCCGGGCCGTCCACGCCAGCTACAACCGGGGTACGGCCGCGGCCCGGGAACTGGCCGACTGGATCCGAAGCCAGGGACACGAGGCCGAGGGTCACGGCGGACCCGGGGCCGGGCCGGTGCTGCTGATCCCGCCGGCCATCGAGGCCGGCCTGGGTGAACTGGGGAAGCACGGTTCGCTGATAGATGAGGACCTGGGTTCGGGATTCCGGATCAGCGCCGTGCTGACCGACCTGCCCCTGGTGGCCGATCCCCCACCCGAACCCATCCACGTCGACGACTTCTGCGTGGGGTGCCGGGTGTGCACCGACGCCTGTCCCCCCGACGCCATCGGCCCCGACAAGCGGCTCGTCCGCGGGGTCGAGAAGTGGTACGTCGACTTCGACCGCTGCCTCCCCTACTTCGCCGTGTCCTACGGCTGCGCCGCCTGCATCGCCAGGTGCCCCTGGACGAAACCGGGACGGGCCCCGCGGCTGGCGGCGACCATGAGGCGCAAGAGGGCGGCCCGCGCCACCTGAACCGCCCGGCGCAGGACCGGCGACATGGGACCGGGGGGCCGGAAGGGGGCGCGACTTCATCATTCCTTCACGTCCGTTGCGGGGTCGCCCGGCGATAACCCTCACGTAGCCCACGCGACCACTGGAGGAAGAAGTGCCCACCTCCCCGACCACCCCGTTCCCCGATACCAGGGCCCCCCGCCGGATCCCGGCCCTGCTCACGGCCATGGTCCTGATCCTGGCCGCCTGTGCGACCGCACCCGGTAGACCCGTCGGCGCTCCCGAAGCCAGGGTTCCCGCCCTCCCGGCGGACGTACCCACCGGTGGGGACGGGGCCCCCCGGATCGAGGTCCTCGGGAACAACCGGGTGGCCCAGATCATCGGGGACTACGACTTCCTGGGCTGCTTCGACGATTCCGGCCGGTTCAACTTCGACGTGTGCGCCGACTCCATCCAACCCACCCCCACCCTCACCGCCACCACGGCGGGGCTGGAGTTCACCGACCTGGGTTTCCCCTTCGAGTACGAGGGTTCCACCTGGTTGCTCTTCGGGGACTCCGAACCCAAGCCCGACGAGTACCACGACGACGCCATGGCCCGGATCACCGGCACCGGTCCCGAGGACCTGAGTCTGGAGTTCGTCACCGACCCCACCGATCCCAGCCGGTTCAGGAACCCCTTCATAAGGTGCGATGAGAACGGTCGGGTCAATGACGACTGCTACGACCTGGACGCCCTGAACGTACCGGTGACCGGGCTGGGTGACGGCTCGGACATGTACGTGTGGTTCACCGTGGACCAGGCCCAGAAGTCGGTGCTGACCCGCTCCACCGACGGGGGAATCACCTTCGACCGGGTCTACGAACTCAGCACCGGTCACTTCATCCACGTCACGGCCGTTCCGGCCCCGGGCCCGGTGCCCGGCCTCATGGAGGACGACTGGGTGCTGCTGTTCGGCAGCGGGGTGGCTCCCTACGGCGACGTCTACGTGGCGGCCATGCCCATGGACTCGCTTCGCCAGGGTGACCGCTCCGCCATCCGCTACCTGGCCGGAATCCACCTCGATGGCCCCCGACCGGAACTGGACTGGTCCACCACCGAGGACGACGCGGTCCCGATCTTCGAGATAAATCACGGACAGTCCCTGTTCCTGGACGCCAACGAGGGGCTGACCACCTTCTCCTTCGGTGAACCCCTCCTCACCTGGAGTCCCGCCGCGAACATGTGGTTCGCCACCCACCAGACCGGCTATGAGAAGGCCTGGATACTCGCCGCCCCCCACTGGTGGGGCCCGTGGTCGGAACCCGCGGTGCTGTTCGACCCCGCCGTCGACTACGGCGACGGTGCCGCCTTCGGCCGCTGGATAGCCGGTGGTCCCGAGGTTCCCGAACCCGAACGGGGTCTGGTCTACGCCCCGGCCATCGTGGACCGATTCACCGAGGTGAACGGAGACGGCACGGTCACGCTCTACCACGTGATGTCCACCTGGAACCCCTACACCGTGGTGCTCATGAAGGCCCGGGTGCGGGTGACTCCCTGAGCCCCCAGCCCCTCAGACCAGCAGCTTGGCCGCCCCCAGAGCGGACAGCACCAGGACCAGCACCAGGAAGGTCCTCTGGGGGATGATCCGGAACACCCGGCGGCCCACCAGCACACCGAGACCCACACCAGGGAGGATCAGGGCGTCGTAACCCAGGCTCTCCCAGGTGAAGAACCGACCCCCGGCGCTCCACTCCCCCAGTCCCACATAGAGGGGGATCTTCACCAGGTTGACCATCAGGTAGAACACGGCCAGGGTGCCGATCATCTCCTCCTTGTCCAGCCGCAGTCCGGCCAGGTAGGTGTTCATGACCGGCCCCCCGGTATTGGCCACGAAGGTGGTGAAACCCCCGGCGGTGCCGTAGGCGGGGGTGGCCGAGGTGGAGGGTCCCCCCGACGCCCGGTACAGGCGCCAGGCGTGAATCGCCACCATCACCACGATGATCAGCCCGATGGTCACCTCCAGGGCCCGGGTGGCCTCGCCCACCACCACGAAGAAGGCCATCCCCAGCAGGTAGCCGGCACCCACCCACACCGAGAGGGGCCGCAACAGGTCCCAGCGGGCGTGGCGCCGGTACCACGTCACCGCGAACACGTCCCCGGCCAGGAGAATGGGCAGGCTGGCCCCGGGCAGGAGACGACCGGTGGCCACGGTGGCGATCAGGGTGATGGCCAACAGACCCGATCCGGGCAGGGCGGTCTTGGCGAAACCCACCACGAACGCGGCGAGGATCCCGATGGCGAGGGCGCCCGGTGTGATCACCCCCGCAAGCTAGCCACGGGCTCGCCGGGCCACCAGACGGGGAAACCGGCGATCTACCGTGCCCCGGGGACCACCGAGAACCAACCGGCGGCCCACTCGGTCCCGATGCCGTGGATCGCGGTGAAATCGCGATCACCGACACCGGAGCGGGACACGGGTCAGCCGACCCAGCGAACCGCCTCGGCGAAGGACCCGAATCGTCCCAGTCCCAGGCCCTGGGCCAGGGCGTTGCCCAGCGCCGTGGCCTCGACGGGGCCCACCCGAACCGGTAGTCCCGTTGCCTCGGCGATCAGGTCATTGAGGACCCCGATCCGGCCTCCACCCCCCACCACCACTATCTCCCGCGGTTCGCGTCCGGTCACCGAACGGAGATCGTTGATCACATCGGAGGCGGTGGTGGCCAGGGACCGCAGAACACACCCGACGACCGCGCCCACGTCAGCGGGATCGGGGAGTCCGGCGGCCTCGGCCACGGCCACGGGCATGTTCGCTGGGGCCAGAAAGCGCTCATCGGTGGCGTCCAGGACCGGTCCCTCGAGGCTGGGCTCCGTCATTGCGACCGCGGTCTCCAGGTCGACACCCCAGACCTCCAGACATCGGTCGAGCATCCACATGCCAGTCACGTTTCGCAACAGCCGGAATCCGCCGGGGAAGGCCGGCTCATTGGAGAGATTGGCTGAGAAGGCCGCCTCACCAGTGCAAGGGCGGGGAACCACCATCCCCACCAGCATCCAGGTACCACTGGAGATCACCACCGAGCCGGCGTCGGTCACCGGGGCGGCGGCGAAGGCGCACGCGGTGTCGTGCCCGGCGATCACCTGGACCAGCGTGCCCCGGTGGTGGCCGGCCGGACGGGGTTCATCGACCACCGGTGGGAGCAGACCGGGGGATATCCCCGTCACCTCGATCAACTCCCGGCACCAATCTCCGCTGGATATGTCGATCAGTCCGGTGGTCCCGGCCGGAGTTCGACCCACGACCGGGTCCATCTCCCCCACGAGCAGATTCGTCACCAGCTCCGGCATCATCAGCAGCCGGGAGCCGAGCGCCAGTTCCGCCCGGTCGTGAGCCGCCAACTGGAAGATGGTGTTGAACGATTCCAGTTGAAGGCCGGCCAACTCATAGAGCCGACGCGCTCCCACCCTGTCCACGGTGCGGCGCCATGACGACGTTCTGGGGTCCCGGTAGCAGATCGGGTCACCCACGGGTCTCCCCTCACGGTCCAGGAGGCCGTAGTCCACACCCCAGGTGTCCACGCCGATCGAGGCCAGGGGGCCCTGGCTGAGGGCCAATTCGATTCCCCGCCCGATGGCCGAGAGGATCTCTTTCAGATTCCAGCGAAGGGTTCCGTCGGAACGCCGGGTGGGTTGGTGCCGCCTGCGGTGGACGACCTCAACCCGGGCGGGACTGCGATCCAGGTCCACGACCGCCACCCTCACCGAGGAAGCGCCCAGGTCGACGGCTGCCACCCGGGTGGTCACAGGCCGGTGGAGCGGGCCTCGGCCCCTCGTTCCTCCGTGGCCCGGGCGCGGTAGCCCGCCGCCCGGTAGGTGGCCACCGGATCCAGGGCACCTCCCCTGCGACGACGGACCTCGGCCACCAGAGGTCGGACGTCGGTCCTGAAGCCGGCCATGAGTATCTCCGCCGCCAGGGCCGGGTCGTTGTCCATCTGGGCCCCGGTCAGGGCCTCCCGGTCCACGACCAGAGCCCGGGCCATGGCCACCTGGAGGGCCTCCGCTGACTGCAGAAGGTCCTCCAGGGGATCCTTGAGGTTGTGGGACTGATCGATCATGTACGCCAGTTCGGGAGGGCTTCCACCACCGATCTCCAGCAGTTCCATCATGATCAGAAAGAGCTGGAAGGGCTTTATCGAACCGGTCGTGAGGTCGTCGTCCCCGTACTTGGAGTCGTTGAAGTGAAAGCCCCCCAACCGGTTCACCATGGCCAGGCGGCTGACCACCTGCTCGATGTTGGTATTGGGCAGGTGGTGCCCCAGGTCCACTATGCAGCCGGTCCGGGGACCCGCCTCCTGGGCCAGAAGCAGCGAGCTACCCCAGTCGGTGTTGACCGAGGCGTAGAACGCGGGCTCGTAGGGCTTGTGCTCCACCAGCAACGACCAATCGGATGGCAGATGGTCGTGTATGTCCCCGAGGCACTCGGCCACACGCTCGAACTGGGCCCGGAAGGCGGCCTGCCCGGGGTGGTTCATGCCGTCGGCCAACCAGACGGTCAGGGCCTTGGAACCCAACGCCTCACCGATGGAGATGACCTCGTAGTTGTGGGCCAGCGCCGTCTCCCTGATGGCGGGATCGGAGTGGGCCAGGCTTCCGAACTTGTACGACACCCTCCCCCCGTCAGTGGTCCGGGGGTCGTCCTGGAAGGTGTTGGAGTTCACGGCGTCGAAGCCGATTCCCCTCGACTCGGCGTGGGCCCGGAGCCCGACCGGATCGTCGGGGTAGTCCCAGGGAATGTGGAGGCTGATCGTGGAGTTGACGGTGGTCAGGGCGTTCACGGCCGCCGCGTCGTCCACCTTCTCCTCGGGGTTGCGGGGCTCCCCCCCGATTGGGAACCTTCCGAATCGGGTGCCCCCGGTTCCCAGGGCCCAGGAGGGCAGGGCCACGTTGAAGTCACCCAGGGCCGAGATGACCCCCTCGGGATCGATCCCCCTGGAGGCGACTGAGGCCCCCACATAGTCCAGTCCACGTTCATGAAGCTCCAGGCGTGGACGATTCTCCCGCTCGATCACTTCCGGTTCCATCGTCGGCACTGTCAATCCTCCACTCTCTCGTTCAGCTCTCGGTCAGCTCTTCGATCAGGCCATCGGTCGGGGATCGTCAGCCACCCCTCAACGGGGAAAGGAGGCGGGCATTCCCCCGTCGACGGGCAGGAATGCCCCCGTGGTCCTGGGCAGGGTTCCGTCCACCAGCACCCTGACCGCACGGGCGACGTGCTCGGGTAGAACCTCCTGGCCCAACAGGGTTCGGCCCGCGTAGAACGAGGGCAGATCCTCCAGGGAAACCCCGTGGGCAGCGGCCCGGGCCCGCCCCCATTCGTTCTCGAACAGGCCACTGCCCCTGACGACCGCATCGGGATTCACGGCGTTCACCCGAATCCCATGGGGGGCCAACTCCGTGGCCAGGAGGCGCACCAGATGCAGTTGGGACGCCTTGGCCGAGGAGTAGGCGACGTTGCCCGGCCCTGCCACCACCGCGTTCTTGGACACCACATGGACCATGTGGCCCGCCATCCCCTGGTCGATCATGACCCTGGCCGCCTCCCGGGAGACGAGGAAGGAACCGCGACTGAAGACCGAGGAGAGAAGGTCCCAGTCAGCGGTGCTGGTCTCCTCCAGTGGATCAGCCCGGGCCACACCGGCGCTGTTGACGACCACGTCCAGCCCGCCCCGGGCCATGACGACGGCTTCCACCATCTCCCGGACGGAGCATTCATCGCTCAGATCCACCCCCAGGGGCAGTGGCCGCCGCCCGTCGCTTCCGAGTTCCCCGGCCACCTCGGTCGCCCTCCCTTGATCCAGATCGGCCACGATCACCTCGGCGCCGGCGTCCACCAACATGGAAGCGACGCTGCGACCTATACCCGAGGCGGCCCCCACGACCAGGGCCACCCGGCCCTGCATGGGAGGTGGCGGGGGGCGACGGGCGAGCTTGGCCACCTCGAGATCCCAGTACTCGATTCTGAACCTCTCGAGATCGGAAATCGGTTCGTAGCCTCCGAGACGGTCGGCACTGGTCATTATCTCAACCGCCTGCTGGAAGTAGTCGGCGGTTATGGAAGCCTCCCGGGCCGTGGGGCCGAATGACCACATGCCCACCTCCGGCACCAGCACCACACGGGGATCGGCTCCCCTCATCTCCGGGGACGATGGGTCCGCCAGGCTCTCGTAGTAGGAGCGGTAGCGGTCCCGGTACCGGGCCGCGGCAGCCTCCAGCTCATCCCGGGTCGGCACCTCTGATCTCTCCCCCACCGGGGGCAGGAGGAGTGGCCGGGCCCGGGTTCGCAGCAGGTGGTCGGGGCACGACGTCCCTGCCTCCACCAGGTCAGCGCATCGGTCCGACGCCATGAACGCCATGAGCTGCGGGTCATCCCGGAACTCGGCCACCATGTGTCCGTCAGCAGAGCACAGACCCCGCAGCCGTGGACCAAGCTCGAGGATCCGGGCACGAGTGGACTCGCCGCCCACCTCGACCCGGCCCACCGACGCGGTGCCCACGAGTCCCGAGATGAACTCGGCCGCGGTGGAGATGATCCACCTCGTGGTCTCCTCGCATTCGGTCGAACTGTCACCCCAGGACACCAGGCCGTGACCGCCCAGGACCACACCCCTGAGTTCGGGGCGATCCCGCAGCAGTTCGGCCAGGTCCCGGGCGAGGGTGAAACCCGGTCTCCTCCAGTCGACCCATCCCACCTGGCCCCCGAAACACCTCCGGGTGAGCTCCGGGCCCTCGGCACTGGTGGCCAGGGCGGTGACCGACGTCGGATGGGTGTGGTCGATGTGGGCCGCGGGGATGAGGGCGTGAAAGGCGGTATCGAGGGAGGGAGCGGGACCGGGGGGACCGAAGCGGCAGAATTCCAACAGCTCCATGAGGTCGCCCTCGTGATCCTCGTCGACGTAGAGACGATTCAGCTCCAACACCCGGTCCAGGTCCAGTACGGCCAGGCCCTCCACCGAGAGTGTCCCCAGATCACCGCCGGAGCCCTTGACATAGAGGAGACGTCGACGTTTCCCGGTCACGGGGTCGTCCATCTCCACCTTGCACGAGGTGTTCCCGCCACCGTAGTTGGTGATCCCCGGCTCACTGCCCAGCGACCTCGAACGGGAGATCAGTTCCATGACCTCGGCTGGAGGGGTTGGTGGCATGGACAGATCCTCGATCTCACTCGGTGACATGGTGGACTCCCACACCGGCCGCCTGGATCGGGAACCGCCTCCGACCGCCCCCGGTGAGATCACCGGGTCCCGGTACCGGGGCTGATGAGCGCGTTCAGTTCCACTCTCGACCTCGGTCGCTGGAGCTCGCCGGCGACGAAACGGGACCCGGTGGCTTGATGTGGTGTAGTGTACGTTAGCACATGATCAAACATCGTCCATCACCACCAGTGAACGGTGCCGATCCTGAGGAGGCGCCCCGTTCGGTCCACCGCTGTCGTCTCGGGGACTGGGAGACGGAGGTGCTACTCGAGGGCTCCGGCCCTCCCCTGCTCTTCCTCCACGGACTGGGAGCGACACCCGAACTCTCCTCGATGGAGGCTCCATCGGGATTCCGGCTGGCCCTGCCCCTCCAACGGGGACATGGTGATCTCGACTGGCCCACCGATCCCTCCGCCTACGGACTCTCCGCTCTGGTGGCCGATGCCATATCGGTGCTGGACTCCCTGGGTTGGGACCGGGCCCACGTGGGGGGCACCTCCATGGGGGCGGCCGTGGCCATGCGCCTGGCCCTGGATCACCCCGAGCGGGTGCGAAACCTCTTCCTGGCCGGACCGGCCCTGTCCGACCAACCCAATCCCGATGCCGGGATCCTGGTCGAGATGGCCGGCTTCCTCGACCATCCGGACATGGCCCGTTGCGTGGAGGACCTGCTCCGCTGGCAGCGCAGCCGTGGGGTTCCCGCCCAGATGTCGGAGGCCGTTCGCCGGTTCTCCGCCCACCGGCCGGCGGCCCTACGGGCGGCCCTGCTGAGGGTTCCCCGC
>JALSTE010000210.1 GCA_026983855.1 Acidimicrobiia bacterium | reverse complement strand
AGCCCCGGCCGTCGGGAGCGGCGACGGTCTTCACGACGGTCGTGTCCACGGTGTCGAAGTCGGACTGGGCCACGCTGCCGTGGAAGGGGGCGTCTCCGAAGGCGAAGATTCCGCCGTCGGCGGCGGCGATCCAGTAGCCGTCTCCGCTGTCGGTGGGGGCCAGGGCGATCAGGGGGGCGGCCAGATCCAGCCCGGCGGGATCCCCGATGACCTCCCTGGTACCGACCGCGGTCACCAGGGGTGGGCGGCCGGAATCGCTCGTGGCCGCCCCCGCCGCCGACCCCCACGCCAGGAGGCCGACCAGCGTCGTCAGGACGGTCGACAAGAGCAGTGTCGGAACGGGGCGGGCCATGTCGGGCGAGGGTACGTTACGGGGACGGGCACCGGACCTCGGTCAAACCCGGATCGGTCAGGCGCGGTCAGGTGGTCGGGTGGTTCCGCTGTCGGACACCCGTTCCGGTCTCAGTGGTCCGAGCCTGGCCGGGGACGCGGCCCGACGGGGGAGCGGCCGGTGTCAGCCGAAGAGGCCGTGGCTGGTACCACCGTCGATCAGGAGTCCGGTACCGGTGATGTAGCGGGCGGCCCGGGAGCACAGGAACGCCACCGCGGCGCCGAAGTCGTCGGGGTCGCCGATGAACCGGGCCGGAATGTTCTCGGCCAGGGTCCCGGCGCCGCCCAGGTGCCTGACCCGGTCCGTGAGGTGGAGGCCGGGCTGGGCGGAGTTGACCGTGACCCCCTTGTCGGCCACCTCCCGGGACAGGATCTTCACGAAGCTGGTGACCCCGGCCCGGGCCACGGAGCTGGCCATGAGGTTCCCGAGGGGTTCCTTGGCCCCGATGGAGGTGATGGCCACCACCCGGCCCCATCCCCTCTCGGTCATCGCCGGCACCGCCGCCCGGCACATGGCCACCGTGGAGAGGAGGTTCAACTCCAGGGCGGCGCGGTAGGCGTCGAGGTCGGTGGAGGCGAAGGTTCCCGGTGGGGGACCGCCGGCGTTGGCCACCAGGATGTCGACCGAACCCAGGGCCGATTCGGACTCCTCCACGAACCGGGTCGCCTCGTCGGTGGAGGACAGGTCGGCGACGACTCCCACCGCACCGTCCCCGATCTCATTGAGCCCGGCCACGGCGGCCTCGACCCGATCGGCGTCGCGACCGCATATCGCCACCCGGACCCCCTCAGCCGCCAGGGCCCGGGCCGAGGCCAGACCGAGTCCGGCCGATCCCGCCGCCACCGCCGCCGTGCGTCCCGCTATTCCCAGGTCCACGAGTACTTCCGCCTTTCGGTTACCGGAGCGGCTCCGCCGCCACAGCCCGGTCTCGATTGCCTACTGCCGTTCCCCGGACCCTACCCTCGGGGTCCAACCGGGGACAGAGAGACAGAGGGACAGAGGGGAAGGTCCGAGAGGTATGGGATCACTCGAGGGAAAGATCGCCGTCGTCACCGGAGGGGGCAGTGGCATCGGGGCGGCGACCGTCGACCACTTCGTGGCCGAGGGGGCCCGGGTCGTGGTCGCCGACATAGACGTCGCCGGGGGTGAGGAGGTCGCCTCCCGTCACGGTGAGGCGGCGATGTTCGTGCCCACCGACGTGTCGATCTCCGACCAGGTCGCCCGGGCCGTCGATACCGCGGTGGAGACATGGGGTGGCCTGGACTGCATCTTCAACAACGCCGGTCACCCCGGGGCCGCCGGGGGTGTGACCGAGGTGGATCCCGACGCCTGGGACGACACCATGGCCGTGCTGCTGAAGGGGGTGATGCTGGGCATCCGGCACTCCGTCCCCCACATGAGGAACCGGGGCGGGGGTTCGATCATCAACACCGCCTCGGTGGCGGGGCTGCGGGTCGGCTACGGCCCGATGACCTACTCGGTGGCCAAGGCGGCCGTCATCCACCTGACCAGGATGGCGGCGGCCGAACTGGCCGGTGACGGCATCAGGGTCAACGCCATATGTCCGGGGGGGATCAACACCCCGATATTCACCCGTTTCGAGGGCATGACCGACGAACTGCGACCCCTGGTGGAGCAATTCATGGCCCAGAACATGCCCAACATGCAGCCCATACGGCGGGCGGGCGAACCCTCCGACATCGCGGCGGCGGCCGTGTACCTGGCCGGTGACGGGGCCTCGTTCGTCACCGGGCATCACCTGGTGGTGGACGGAGGGTTGATCATGGGACGGATGACCGACGATTCCGAGGAGGGCATGGCCGAACGTCTGGCTGCCTTCCTCGGTGGTGACGGGCAGTAGGGGTCCGGTGTGGGGGCGGGGCCGAGACCCGGCCGTCCCACTAGCCTGAAATCCGATGACGGCACCCACGGTTCCCAGCCAGTCCCCATCTGAGCGGGGATTCGACACCCCCGACTCGCCCGAGGCGGTCGCCGCCGGTCTGCGGGCCCACGGTTACCTCCCCGACGAGGGACTGGCCACGGTGATCTTCCTGGCCCTGGCCCTGCGGCGTCCACTGCTGCTGGAGGGCGAAGCCGGGGTGGGCAAGACCGAGGTGGCCAAGGTGCTGGCCCGCTGGACGGGAGGCGAACTGATCCGCCTGCAGTGCTATGAGGGCATCGACGCCTCCCAGGCCCTCTATGAGTGGGACTACACCCGCCAGTTGCTCCATCTGCGCACGGCGGAGGCGGCGGGAACGGCGGCGGGCCAGGCCGACGAGCTGGAGAACGAGCTGTACTCCGAGCGTTTCCTGGTGAGACGCCCCGTTCTGGCCGCCATCTCCTCGGCGGCCGCGGTACCTCCGGTTCTCCTGGTCGACGAGATCGACCGGGCCGATGACGAGTTCGAGGCCTTCCTGCTGGAGGTGCTCTCCGATTACTCCGTCACCATCCCCGAGCTGGGCACGTACACCGCCGCCATCCCCCCGGTGGTGATCATCACCTCCAACCGCACCCGCGACGTGCACGACGCCCTCAAACGCCGCTGCCTCTACCACTGGGTGGAGCATCCCGACCTCGAGAGGGAGATCGAGATAATCGACCTGAAGACCACGACCTGCGGTGCCGAGCTGACCCGCCAGGTGGCGACGGCGGTGGAGGCCATGAGGGAGATGGGCCTCTACAAACCCCCCGGGGTGGCCGAGTCCATCGACTGGGCGGAGTCCCTGGCCCGGCTGGGAGTGGCCGACCTCGACGAGGCGTCGGTTCGATCCACCCTGGGGGCGGTGCTCAAGTACCGGGAGGACCAGGCTCGGGTGCAGTCGTCGGTGGGTGAGCTGTTGTCGATGATCTCCGGGGCCTAGGCATCCGGTGAGGGGGAGCTCCGCCCCGCCCGAGGGCGAAGGGGTCGAGGTGAACGCCGCCACCCGGATGGCGGCCGCCTTCTGCTCCCTGCTCCGTGGGTCGGGGGTGGAGGTGAGCCTCAACCG
>JALSTE010000209.1 GCA_026983855.1 Acidimicrobiia bacterium | reverse complement strand
CCTGCGTGGTGGAGGGACGCGACATGGGCACCGTGGTCTTCCCCGACGCCGGGGTGAAGATCTATCTCACCGCACCCCCCGAGGTCCGGGCCCGTCGGCGGGCGGCTCAGACCGGTGAGACCGACCTGGATGCGGTGAGGGCGGAGATCGAGCGCCGGGACGCCGCCGACTCGGCCCGGGCGGACAGTCCCCTGCGGCCGGCGCCCGATGCCATCATCTACGACACCGGTTCCAAGACGGTGGAGACGATCGTGGCGGAGCTGGGGGAGATCGCCCGGAACGCGGGCATCGTCGGACCCCCGCACGGGGAGGAGAGGGACAGTTGAACCCGGGGGAGCACAAGCCGATCCACAAGCCCAGCGGTCGGGGTTTCGCCTCCGGTGAGGGGAGGGCGGCGCGCCTCTTCTACCACGCCCTGCGTCTACCGCTGGTGGCCATTCTGAAGCTCTGGTTCCGGGCCACCATCGAGGGGACGGAGAACATCCCCCGCCACGGTGCGTACATCGTGTGCCCCGTTCACCGCTCCTACGTCGACACCCCGCTCATGGGTATTTTCCCCCGACACCTGAGGTTCATGGGCAAGGACGCCATGTGGCGTTCACGGGCCCTCGGTACCCTGCTCTCGGCCCTCGGGGGTTTCCCGGTCAGTCGGAACATGGCCGATCGGGAGGCCCTGGCCACGGTGGTCAAGGTGGTCGAGGAGGGGGAGCCGGCGGTGATGTTCCCCGAGGGGGAACGCAAGTCCGGTCCCCGTGTGTATCCGCTCAAGGACGGTCCGGCCTACGTGGCGGCCCGCTGTGGGGTCCCGATCCTGCCGGTGGGGATCGGGGGATCGGAGAGGGCCATGCCCAAGGGCACCAGCTGGATCCGACCCTCCAAGATCCACGTGATCATCGGTGAGCCGCTCCCTTCCCCACCGAGGCGGGAGTCGGGCCGCGTCAGCCGCAAGGCGGTGAGGCGTACGTCGGCCGAGTTGCGTGAGCGGATCCAGGTGCTGTTCGACCGGGCCCAGGAGCACGTCGGTCTGCACAACGAATACGAACCGGGAAGCGAGCCCGGGGGGGAATCCGACGGGGATGACGGGGCCGGGTCACCGACCGGGTCCGAGGCCGGGGGGGAACGAGGGTGACGGACTCTGGAATGGGTTCCGAATACGACCCGGGGGGGTTCTTCACCACCCCGCTGGAGACACGCGACCCCGAGGTGGCCCGGGCCCTGAGGGCCGAGAGAGCCCGCCAGACCGAGGGAATCGAACTCATCGCCTCGGAGAACCACGTGAGCCAGGCCACCCTGGACGCCCTGGCCTCGCCGATAGTGAACAAGACGGTCGAGGGCTACCCCGGTCACCGCTACTACGGGGGAGCCGAATTCGCCGACCGGATCGAGACCCTGGCCCGGGACCGGGCCCGCGAACTCTTCGGAGCGGGGTACGCCAACGTGCAACCCCACTCGGGGAGCCAGGCCAACCTGGCGGTGTTCCTGGCCTGGTTGCGACCCGGTGACACCGTCCTCTCCATGGACCTGGGGGCGGGGGGTCACCTCAGCCACGGTTCGCCGGCGAACATCTCGGGCAAGTGGATGGAGGTCCACTCCTACGGCGTGGATCCGGTCACCGGCCTCATCGACTACGACAATCTGGTCGCCCTGGCCCGACGCCACCGCCCCTCCCTGATCGTGGCCGGGGCGTCCTCCTACCCCCGGGTCATCGACTCCGAGGCCTTGGCCTCGATCGCCGGGGAGGTGGGGGCCAGGTTCATGTTCGACATGGCCCATGTCGCCGGTCTGGTCGCCGGAGGGGTCCATCCGAACCCGGTGCCCCACGCCGACGTGGTCACCACCACCACCTACAAGAATCTCCGGGGGGTCCGGGGAGGCCTGATCCTCGCACGGGACGACTCCCACGCCCGGGAGTTGAACTCGGCGGTCTTCCCCGGGGTCCAGGGCAGCGTCATCCTAAATGCCGTGGCGGCCAAGGCCGTGTGCCTGGGTGAGGCCCTCGAACCCGGATTCGCCGCCTACGCCCGCCAGGTTCTGGACAATGCCCGGTCCCTGGCCCGTCGTCTGATGGAGCGGGGTGTGAACGTCGTGACCGGGGGTACCGACACGCCCATAGTCCTGGTGGATCTCCGACCCTCGGAGACGACGGGACGGCAGGCCCAGGAGGCCCTCGAGGAGGCCGGTCTCACGGTCAACAAGAACACCGTCCCCGGTGACGAGCGTCGACCCTGGGTGACCTCAGGCATTCGCCTCGGTTCGTCGGCGGCCACGGCCCGGGGGTTCGGGGCCGGGGAGTTCGCCACCATCGCCGACTGGGTGGCGGACGTTCTGGTGGCTCTGGAGCGGTCAGATCCCGAGCCGGTGATCGCCCGGGTGAGGTCCGAGGTCCGGGAGATGACGGCACAGCATCCGATGTACGGCGACCCTTGAGTCCGTCGGGGTTGGGGTCCGCCATGCGATGTGTGGCGGTCTTTGAGTCCGCCGGGGTCGGGGCCCGCCATCCGATGTACGGCGACCCTTGAGTCCGTCGGAGTTGGGGCCCGCCATCCGATGTACGGCGACCCTTGAGTCCGTCGGGGTCGGGGCGGTGGACCTCATCCCGGATCGGGAGCGAGCCCGGCCAGGACGTCGGAGGCCGCCACCTCGCGGTCGCTGTGATCGAGGGCATCCTCCGGTGAGCCACCCAGGCTCACGGTGATCGCCATCTCCACCGCACGGAGCAGGTCCCTGAGTTCGCGCGGTGGGGGGAAGTACTCACTCTCGGAGGTGATCGACACCTCCTCGACACCGTGGGTGGGACGCAGGCGGGCGATGACCTCGTCCACCAGATCCTCCGGGGCCGAGGCGCCGGCGGTGAGCCCGACGGTCCCCGTCAGATCCCCGGGGAGTTCGTCGGCGGTGTTGACCCTCAGTACCCGGGGGGTACCGGCCTCGCGGGCCAGACGCTCCAGGGCCCGGGTGTTGGAGGAGTTGGCCGAGCCGATCACGATCACCGAGTCGCAGCGCTCGGTCAGGGCGGCCAGGGCGGACTGACGGTTGGTGGTGGCGAAACAGAGGTCGCTGCGCCCCGGTGTCCACACATCGGGGAACCGCTGGCGGACCTCGGTGAGGATCCCCTCCCAGTCACGGTGGCTCAGGGTGGTCTGGGCCAACAGGGCGGTCGGGGTGTCGACGCTCTCGAGGGCGTGGACGTCCTCGATGGTCTCGACCAGGTTGATGGAGGACGGGGCGACGGCCATGGTCCCGACCGCCTCCTCGTGACCCCGGTGGCCCACGTACACGATCCGGTAGCCCTTGGCCGTCCGGAGGCGGACCTCGTGGTGGACCTTGGTGACCAGGGGACAGACGGCATCGACCACATAGCCCCCCCGGGACCGGGCGGC
>JALSTE010000208.1 GCA_026983855.1 Acidimicrobiia bacterium | reverse complement strand
AGCCCGCGACCTGCTGGGCCGACCCGAGAGCTGAGTTCCTCCCCCTTTCCATCCGGACGGGTTGGTCCCCAGGCCCCCGAAGGACCCGCCACCTACCCGGGCGTCGGTCAGCCGGTCCCCCGGACCAGCGGTGGTACCCTCGCTCTGATTCCGGTACCGTCGATCCACGAGAGGCCCGGCCGTGGAACCGAGCCCCACAACCCACCCGGATCCGGGGGATCCCGCCGCCCCGGCCCTCGATCTGGCCGGCCGGCCCCGCCCCCTGCTGTCCCGCCGAACCGAGTCTGAGCTGGGTCCCCGCCACCGCCAGGTGCTGGAACAGCTCGAGGTCCTGATGGTGACCGAGGACCTGGCCACCGTCACCGTCGGTCACCTGGCCGCGGTGGTGGGATGTTCCCGCCGCACCCTCTACGAACTGGCCCCCTCCAAGAACGAACTGGTCCTGGTGGTCCTCGACCGCCTGCTGCACCGCATGGGTCGGGCCGGACTGGAGGCGGTGGCCGGGGCCCGGGACTGGTCCGGTCGTATCCGGGCCTACTTCGGGGCCGGGCTGGAGCTCCAGCGGCGCACCGCCACCTTCGCCGAGAAACTGGCCGATGATCCCGCCGCCCGACGGCTGCTCGACCGCCACTTCCAGTTCGCTCTCTCGGTGGTGGAGCAACTGGTGGCCGGCGGGGTCGCCGACGGTGAGTTCCGCCCGGTTTCACCCCCCCTGGTGGCCGGGGTGCTGCTGGGTGGGGGCCTCTACGTCTCCCAGCCCCACATCCGGGCCCGCACCGGCCTCGACCAGGCCCAGGCCGCCGACCGGGTGGTGGACCTGATCCTGGTCTCCCTGGCCGCCGGCTGAGGACCCCGCCGCCCTACCTCCACCCGGAGACGAGGCCGATCCGCCTCCGTTTCCGGACCGCCCGGAAGTACGACAGCGGCCACCGGGGGACACTCCGGAACCATCGCCAGGATACTCTACAGACTGTATACTGTATCGTGTGACAACTCCCGTGCCCACGCGGTTCACCGACGAGGAGCTCACCCTCATCGACGATCTCGTCGAGCAGGGCATCGGGGGCAACCGGTCGGCCGTGATCCGCCGGGCCCTCCACGAATTGGCCGACCGCGTCCGCCGGGCCCGGGTCGGGGCCGAGATCGCGGCCTCGTATCGCCAACATCCCCAGTCAGCGGAGGATGATGAGCTGGCCATGGCCAGTGCCATCGCCCTGACCGAGGCCGAGTCTTGGTAGCCCAGGCCGAACTGTGGCTCATGGAGACACCGAACCGGAAGAGGCGGCCCGTGCTGATCGTCTCGCGCGACGAGGCCATACCCGTGCTCAACAACATCGTCGTGGCCCCGGTGACCAGCAGGATCCGGGACATTCCCACGTGCATCCCCGTCGGAGCCAGGGAGGGGATCGATCACGAGAGTGTCGCCACCTTCGACAATCTCGTCGCCGTGCCCAGGTCCGTGCTCACGACCAGACTCGGCCAACTGGGCGTGGGCGGACGCCAGAGGATCTGTGCGGCCCTCGCCGCCATGGCCGACTGTTGATTCCCCCGCCCGACGGTCCGGGCCCCCGGTCACTCCCACCCCGATTCCCGCGGTGACGCCAGCGCCCCAACGGGGTCAACCCACCGGGGTGCGGCGCTCACCCCGGCCCGAACCCCGATTCCCGCGGTGACGCCGTCAACGGTGCGGGCCCCCGAACCGGTCAACGCACGCCGGGGACTACTCGGGGGGTGAGCCAGACGCCCGACCGGCCCCCGAACCGGTCAACGCACGCCGGGAACTACTGGCGGTGACGTGAGGGCGATCCCCCCCGACCTCAACCGTTCAACGCACGCCGGGAACTACTGGCGGTGACGTGCGGGCCATCCCCGCCGACCTCAACCGTTCAACGCACGCCGGGAACTACTACTACTCCTCCAGCAGGGCGGCCAGACCCTCGACGGTGTCTATGAACTCCTCAACCATGTCGTACACCACCTGGGCCGCGGGCTTGGTGCGGTTCATGTCCCCCACGATCTGGCCCACGAAGTAGTTGGCCAGCCTTTGGGCCCCCGAGTCGGGGCGGTGGGCGGCCCGGTTGATCCGGGCCACGGCCTCGTCGATCAACAGGAGCTGCAGGGGCATGCCCAGGGGGTCGGGGTTCTCGGGGTTCTCCCACTCCTCGGTCCAGGCCGACCTGAGCTGGCGGGCCGGCTTGCCGGTACGGGACCGGGACCGGATGGTGTCCGAGGAGGTGGCGGCCAGCATCTTCTCCTTCACCACCGGATGGGTCTCGGCCTCCTCGGTGGTGAGCCACACCGAACCGCACCACACACCCTGGGCCCCGAGGGCCATGGCGGCGGCCATCTGGCGTCCCCGCCCTATGCCACCGGCACCGAGCACCGGTACCGGGGCCACGGCGTCGACCACCTCGGGCACCAGCACCATGGTGCCGATCTCACCGGTGTGCCCCCCGGCCTCGGCCCCCTGGGCGATGATCAGGTCGACCCCGGCGTTCACGTGCCGTTCGGCGTGCTGGGGCTTGCCGGCCAGGGCCCCGACCTTGCGCCCGGCGGCATGGACCTTGTCGATCATCTCCGGCGGGGGCGGACCCAGGGCGTTGACCACCAGTACCGGCTCGTGGGCCAGGGCGATGTCGATCTGGGCCCCGGCCTGGGCCAACGACATCGGGGCCGGGGTGTCCGAGGAACCCCGGAACTGACCCCGGGGATCGTCCTCGGGCAGGGGGGGCACGCCGTAGCGTTCCATCATCGCCTCCAGGAATCGGCGGTGTTCGGAGGGGATCATGGCCGAGACGTCGGCCATGGAGAGTCCTCCCTCGTCGGATCCGGCGTAGCGGGCGGGGACGATCAGGTCGATGCCGTAGGGTCGACCCCCGAGCTCCTCCTCTATCCAGGCCAGGTCGATCTCCAGTTGGGTCTGGGAGTGGGCCACCGCCCCCAGCACACCCATCCCCCCGGCCTTGGACACCGCCACCACCACGTCCCGGCAGTGGGTGAAGGCGAATATCGGCAGGTCGATGCCGAACATCTCGGTGACGCTGTTCTTCACTGGATCTCTCCCTGTCTCGAATCCACTCCCGCCGCCCGGCGGCGGGTCTGGGCCCAGGTCAGGCCCTTCTCGACGTTGATCTCCCGGGGCAGCCCCAGGACCATCTCGGCCACGATGTTGCGTTGCACGGCGAAGGTGCCTCCCCCGATGGTGAGGGCCGGGGAGAACAGGAAGCCGTAGTGCCAGATCGGTTCCACCCCGTGGGCGTCGGACACCCGGAGGTTTATCTCGGTGGCCCCCGTGCCCTCCCGGGCCGGAACCCGTCCGGGGGGACCGGAGCCGGTCAGCATCCCCGAGGCTCCCGCCACGTCCTTGGCCAGGGCCATCACGTGCTGGCCGT